>JASEGB010000020.1 GCA_030018275.1 Actinomycetota bacterium
ACATGTCCTGCGTTTGTCAAAGGGCAAAGTGTTAACCTAACTCATTAATAATACAACTTACTTTTGAAAGAGGTATTTTAAGTGTTGTATAATTCTATCCAACTTAAAGGGGTTGAAATCCAATCAGAAAGGAGTCGACATGGATTTTCTCATGGGACAATCCATGGTTTTAGTCTTCATCGCGGTTTCTGTTTTCTGGCTCTTGCTTTTAACCTTGGGTTTAAAGAAGCTTTATAGCCAACGCTGCAGAGTTGCCAGGGCGATAAAGGAAGAAAATTTGATGGATACTCTCGTTCACTGTCTCGAGGAGCTCCAACTGATCCGAAAAGAACTTCAGAGATTTGAATCCGATCAGCAAAAGATGAGAAGTGTCCTTAAAGGCACCGTTCAAAAGGTTGGGGTGGTACGATTCGATGCCTTTGAAGATGTGGGGGGCAAACTGAGTTTCTCCGTAGCTCTTTTGAACGAGCATGGTGATGGGATTGTATTAAGCTCTCTCAATGGGCGTCAAGAAAGCCGAAGCTACGTTAAGCCCGTGGAGGGAGGGGAATCCAGTTATACCCTCTCCAAAGAGGAGCGTGAGGCCATAGCCAAGGCTCTTGAGTAAAGCCCTAGAGATAGCAAAAAATGTAAAAATTATCTACAATTAAAGCTAGTTTCATTAAAGCTAGTTTCTTGAAAAATTTCAACGAAGTTTTGAGGTGTTTTTATGTCCGTCAAGATAGGCTATTTAGGACCACAAGGAACCTTCACCGAGGAAGCCCTGCTCTGGGCAATGCAGGTGGATGAAAAAAATCTCGTACCCTATCCCACCGAGCAAGAGGTCATCTTCGCCGTGGACCGTGGGAAGGTGGACAAAGGCATCGTCCCCATAGAAAATTCGATTGAAGGTTCGGTCAATGTAACTCTGGACACTTTAACCTTCGGGGCTAATTTGGTCATTGAAAGAGAGATCATCGTTCCCGTGAGACACAATCTCATCGCCCGACCGAAGGTCAAGCTCAAAGATATATCATTGGTGATATCCCACCCTCAAGCCGCCGCTCAATGCCGCAACTATTTGGTAAAGAATCTCCCAAATGTTCCGGTGGTTGCGGCGAATAGTACCGCTGAGGCGGTAAAGAAGGTCGCCGAGCAAGAAGGTCCCATGGCTGCCATCGGCACGCATTTGGCCGCAAGGATCTATAATCTGAATATCCTCGAGTCGGATATCCAAGACTTCAAGGACAATAAGACAAGATTTGTATTGGTGGGGAAGGACCCCACCCCCCGCACGGGGAACGATAAAACATCCGTAGTTTGCTTCATCTATGAGGATAGACCGGGAAGTCTCCTTCAAATACTGCAAGAGTTCGCCTATAGATACATCAATCTCACCAAGATTCAGTCACGACCAACCAAGAAAGCGCTGGGTGATTATTGTTTCTGGATAGATATGGAGGGGCACTTGGAGGATGAGGTCATCGCCTCGGCTTTGAAATGTCTAAAATGTAAGATACGGGATGTGAAGATACTGGGCTCGTATCCTCGAGCGGATAAAGTTCTAGAGTAATTGAGTAGTAAATTGGCGGTGAGAGGTTTTTTAACGGAGGCAGGATGCTCGATATCAAATTCGTCAGGGAAAACTTAAATGTAGTTCGTGAATCCCTCGAGAAGCGAGGTATGGAAGCTGATCTGGATCGATTTGCGGAATTGGATGAGAAAAGGAGGAAATTACTTTTCGACGTAGAGCAGCTAAAACACATCAGGAATACGGTTTCCGAGGAGATTGCCGAGCTCAAAAGGGTGGGAAAGGATGTACAAGAAAAGACCCTCTCCATGAGGGTGCTTTCTCAAAAAATCAAGTCCCTCGATGCCCAAGTAAGGGAGTTGGATGTGGCTTTGAAGGGGATGATGCTCGACATCCCGAATATCCCTCACCCCAGCGTACCTGTAGGAGCGGATGAGCGCGACAATGAAGCCATTCGCTACTGGGGCGAACCTCCGAAATTCGATTTTGAACCCAAAGCTCATTGGGATATAGGAACTAAATTGGGGATACTCGATTTTGAGCGGGCGGGTAAAATCGCCGGAACCCGATTCGCCCTTTATTGGGGTCTGGGGGCTCAACTCGAAAGGGCTCTCATAAATTTCATGCTCGATTTGCACACTGGGGAGCACGGTTACCTCGAGGTTTTCCCGCCCATCCTCGTAAATGAGGGATCGATGATCGGCACGGGGCAGCTCCCGAAATTTTCCATAGAGCTCTACAAGTGTCAGGATGATGATTTGTATTTAATTCCCACAGCAGAGGTTTGCGTGACGAATATTCATCGTGATGAGATCTTGGATGGCAGACTCTTCCCTCTTAAATATGTTGCCTATACTCCCTGCTTCCGTCGCGAGGCAGGGGCTGCTGGTCGAGAAACTAGGGGACTTATCCGCCAACATCAATTCAACAAGGTAGAATTGGTCAAGTTCGCTAAACCGGAGGAATCCTACGACGAACTGGATAGCTTGACGAAAGACGCCGAAGAGGTCTTAAGAAGACTCGGTCTTCATTATCGAGTGGTCGTTCTCTGCACTGGCGATCTAGGCTTTTCGGCCTCAAAGACATATGACCTGGAGGTCTGGATGCCAGGGCATGGTACTTATAAGGAGGTCTCATCCTGCAGCAATTTTGAGGATTTCCAGGCCAGGAGGGCAAATATACGATACCGACCTGAACCCAAGGCGAAGCCGAGGTATGTCCATACGCTCAATGGCTCCGGATTGGCTATCGGACGGACAGTAGCTGCTCTTTTGGAAAACTATCAGCAGAAGGATGGAAGTGTGATCATCCCCAAAGTCCTTCGCCCATATATGGGTGGGATGGACCGAATCAAGAGCCGCTAAGTTTTTGCCGATTAATCAATTTGAGCAGGTCTTCAAATTGCTTTAGCTTTTTCCCTATGCTAAACTTTTAAAGGAGGGATGACCGAGTGGACGAAGGTGGTGGTCTTGAAAACCACTGACCCGTAAGGGTCCGGGGGTTCGAATCCCTCTCCCTCCGCCAAATTAGTTTATTAGTTCGCGGTTCACTGTTCACAGTAATTCTTTAGGGATAAGTTCCCGAAAAATTTATGAAACATTTGCATCGAATCGAAAGTTTGTATAAGCAATTCGGGAGAGGTGCTTGAGTGGCCGAAAAGAGCTGCCTGCTAAGCAGTTAAGGGGCGTAAGCTCCTTCGAGGGTTCGAATCCCTCCCTCTCCGCCACAATAAGTCGGTAGTAAGGAGTCGGGAGTAAATAAAATTTTATAAATCTTTTCACTCCCAACTACCCACTAACAAACTCCCGACTCAATGGGCGCCTGTAGCTCAATTGGATAGAGCGATAGACTACGGATCTATAGGTTGGGGGTTCGAGTCCCTCCAGGCGCACTGAAAATCTTTGGTGAACAAAGAGATTCCGGTTATTGATTTCATTCCTGATGAGGGGCCCCAACCTTAAAGGGGTCTGGGGAAAGGATTTCCCCAGGTTTTTGGGGTACAGCGAGTTTACGAGCGTCCTAGGGGCGGAGCCCCTGGAAGAGCGAAGCGAAGGTTGGGGGTTCGAGTCCCTCCAGGCGCACTGAAAAAAACAGTCGATAGTCGGTAGTTAGTGAATGAGGTTAATATTTATAGGGAGGTTAATCTCCCTTTTTTATTGAATAAAATTTTCCAAAGGAGAAAGAGCACAAACCGGCCACTTAATTCACTTAAGATGAAATCCCTTAAGCAAGATGATGTAAAGTACATGCAATTAGCTTTGAAAGAGGCGAAAATCGCCGCTGACCAGGGCGAGGTGCCGGTGGGAGCAGCGGTCGTTTTTCAGGGTAAAGTTATTTCCCGAGCTCACAATGAGTGCGAGACTAAAGACGATCCCACGGCGCATGCTGAAATCTTAGCGATAAAGAAAGCCTCCAAGTATCTTAAAGGATGGCGTCTCACGGACTGTACCATCTATGTAACCAAAGAACCCTGTCCCATGTGTGCTGGAGCCATCCATCAAGCTCGCATCGATCGACTGGTTTATGGTACTCGCGATGAGAAGAGCGGGGCAGCGGGGACTCTTTACGATATCGTACGGGATCAAAGATTGAATCACCAGGTCGAAGTGACCGCTGGAGTTTGTGAGGAGGAATGTCAAGAACTTTTGCAAAAATTTTTCCAAAAACTCCGCCAAGATATAGTTGAATAGCTAATTGTAAAATCTTTTAATTTCTCTCCATTAGTTTTAGAAGTAACTTAAAAATCAAACATATGTTTGCTATAGTTAGATATGTCACGGATAAAGTTGGCTAAGGGGAATCAGAAAGATTTTCTTGAGGCGGTAAGAGCAAAGGCAGGCTTAAGTTGAGATGAGATAGCTAATTTATGTGGAATTTGTCCAAGGAGCCCAAAGTATCGGCGGCGTTTTCAAGACTATTTCGAATTCTAGTGCTAAAATAATCTCTGGAGGAGTACCCAAGTTTGGTCATACGGGCGCCGACTCGAAATCGGACGGGGGCTGAAAGGTCCCACGAGGGTTCGAATCCCTCCTCCTCCGCCAAAACCGGTTGTTGGTAGGTTGGTATTTGGTTGTTGACAAAGACCAACAACGAACTTGCAAAGCAAATTTTGGAGGAGTCGCATAGTCTGGCCTAGTGCGCGCGATTGGAGATCGCGTAGGCGGTGAAAAGCTGTCTCGGGGGTTCGAATCCCTCCTCCTCCGCAAAATCAGTCGGTAGAGAACTAACAACTCGCAACTCATTTGGTGATCGTGCTAGGCGGGGAGATAGCGGTGCCCTGTACCTGCAATCCGCTATAGCAGGGCTTAATTCCTGCTCGAGGCATCCGCTGTGAGGGCTGTTTCTGTGTAAGTGGCGTTGAGGGTTGGGTCCTGTGCGACAGGAATTCGCGAACTCCGTCAGGTCCGGAAGGAAGCAGCGGTAAGCGAAATTTTCTGGGTGCTGCAGGGAAGCCTGGTCGGAGCTAATTGCACAGATTACGCTCGTGGTTGGGTGTCGACAGCGGGTGCACGATCACTATTATGGAAATTTTTTAGGGAAGTAAAAGTCTATAAAAGGTGTAGGACTATAGACCATAAAAAAGACAACGGGAATGATCTTTACCCGTTGCCTTTTCTTTCCATTTCAATATCGATAATACCATAAAATCTCCTCCGTAGGTAAATTCAGGTTTCCTGGTTAGAAAATCCCTCCATTAAAGCATCGCTACGGTCTCAACCAGAGTTACCACAGTTATGAGGGCGAAAGCTGCCAGTCCAAGTATAACCACGCATATTTCTTGTCTTCTGTCCAGGATCACGACAAACACCCCCCTTCATTTCCTCACTCAGTGTTAATGAACATTTTTAATGGCTTTGACCATCGATTTAGCCGATAAATCCCTTTTGAGCAGGAACTTATCGGCTCCGGCTCTCTCGGCCTCGATTTGATACTCTCTTTCACCATGTACGCTAACGATAACGACGGATACCAATGGATGGAGTTTCTTTAAACACCGCGTAGCTTCTAGACCATTCATCTCAGGCATGCTGATGTCCATTAAGACAACATTGGGCGATAATTCCTCCGTTTTTTCGATGGCTTGTTTGCCATCTGCAGCTTCTCCCACTATCTCGATGCTTGATTGTTTATCGAGTAATCGCTTCAAAGTCTCTCGAAATAGCCCATCATCATCTGCTATTAACACTCGAATCTTTTTTGAGATATTACTCCTCTCCCTTGCCACTGCTATCCCTTCTAACTCTATGTTCCTAACTATAAAATAAACCTCCATCGATGCATTGACTATGGGGTCTTGACCCGATTTTGCAATAAAAAAGATCCCATTTTGGGGTCTTTTAAATACACTCTTCACCTTAAAGACGGGTTCTTAACCGTATAATCTATAAGGTCTTGCCCTTATTCTGGTTTTCTTCATCGAGCAATCCTTTGCGTATGGCATATGCTGCTGCCTGAGTTCGATCGTGAATATCCAATTTTCGGAAAATGTGTGTTCTATGAGTTTCAACCGTTTTTACGCTCAAATACAGCTTCTCAGCAATTTCCTTGTTCGAAGCCCCTTGGGCGATCAGTTTTAAGATTTCGATTTCTCGATCGGTTAAACCATCACAAAACTTTTTCTCCTTTGGCTTCTTGGGCTCTTGAATGTAATTGTCAATTAGCTTTTTGGCGATGGAGGTAGAGAGTAGAAGCTCTCCGTGGTGTACCGCCCTTATGGCATTGACAAGTTCGGAGGCGGCTACCTTTTTTAATAGATACCCGGTTGCTCCGGTTTTAAGCAAGTTGAAGACGTACTCGTCGTCTTCATAGATGGTGAGGACCAATACTCCAATATGAGGGTTCTCCGCTTTTACTCGTCGAGTGGCCTCGAGTCCATTTAGTTTGGGCATGCCGATATCCATGACCACTACATCGGGGAGAAACTCCCTGGTTTTCTCAATCGCCTCTTCGCCATCGGCTGCCTCCCCGATGACCTCCATGTCCGATTCCTTTTCCAAAAGTAGACGCATGCCTTCCCTTAAAATCGCATGATCATCCGCGAGCAACACCTTTATCTTTTCCATTTAAGTCAGTCCTCTTCTGAAGGGTATCCGGACTTTAACTTTGGTGCCCTTGCCCGATTGAGACTCTATATTCAAGGCACCTCCCAGAAGTTCGGCTCTTTCCTGCATTCCCATTAAACCAAGTGCCTCTCTTTTGGTGGATTTGCTTAAAGCCTTTTTGGGATCAAATCCCTTTCCATCATCCTTAATGGTGATGGTCACCTCGTCATCCTTAAAGCCCAAACGGACAAAGGTCTCTTTGGCTTGGGCGTGCTTTTTGACGTTGGTCAGGGCTTCCTGAATGATTCTTAATACGGCGATTTCTACCTGTGGTGGAAGTTTTACTTCCTCACCCATCACTTCAAATACCACTTTGAGGTCGGCTTTTTCAATATGATTGCGTATGTACCATCTGATGGTGGGGATGAGTCCCAAATCATCGAGCATAGCCGGACGTAGATCAAAAGCCATCTTGTGCACCCTCTCAAGAGCACTGGCCGTGATCTCTTTCAGCTCTCTGAGAGCTTCTCTAACGTCCGAAAATTCGGGCGGGACCATGGTCTCGCTCATCTCCAGGCGGAGAATCACATTTGTGAGCACCTGTGCGGTATCATCATGGAGTTCACGAGAGATTCGCTTGCGTTCTTCCTCCTGAGAGTGCAATAACTTATGGGCTAGTTTCTCCAATTCTTGCAATAATCTAAGTTCATCGCCCTTGACTTGTAATTCCCTGAAAAGCCGGGCGTTCTTTAGAGCTACTGCCGCCTGATTGGCTAGAATGGATAGAATCGTTATTTCATCGGGAGTGAATTGATATGGATGAGCATTTAGGGCTGAAAGAAGACCAAAATCTCCTTCTTTTATTGTAAGTGGCACACAAAGTAAAGAGGTTTCCCGGCTGTTACATATCAATGCTCCGGCTGATCTATCATCCTCTTTAACTTCCAGTTCGCTTCTAGCCACGCTCTCAGCGATATTTTCCAGTTGATTTCTCCACCAAGACTCGGGGTGTTGATCCCGCCTCCCTCGAACTGCTAAAGTTTCTAAATCGAGTTCGAATTTTCCAGCCCTCTCATTGACCAAAGAAGCAACGACTTTATCGGCCTGGATTAAATTTTTGGCTTCATTGACCACGACGGGAAACACCTTTTCCAGTTCTAAAGTTGAAGTAACTGCAATTAGCGATTTACCTATTGAGGTTAGCTTAATTTTCTCTCCTCCCAAGAAAACGCTAACACAAAACCGACTTAAAATGAGTCGGTTCAACCACTGGCCAATATAGTGCACAAATCGAAGAACACTAGTGCAAACACTGCATTATTGGTATAAACATTGCATTTGTTTATTAATTTTCGCCTTAACTTGATAAATTCCTTCTTTAGCTCCCTGAAGTCTTCCTAAAGGAAAGTTAATTTAAAAATTTAGAAAACCATCTATCCCAAGATGTTTTCCTTGTTTATAATGAGAAAGAAATTTAATGGGAGGTGCAAAAATGATACGAGCTTATGTTTTGATCGAGATCCTTCCCGGTGCCTGTGGAGACGTCGTCAAAAAAATTCGTGGCATTGAGGGCGTAAAAAGCGCTGAGGCTGCAACCGGTCCCTACGACGTTATAGCTTATGTAGAGGTTCCCAATGTGAAGGCCCTGGGGAATTTATCTTTCGTTAAAATTCAAGGAATTGAAGGAGTGAAGCGCACGCTGACTTGTGTCGTGACCGTTTTCTAAATTTACCCTCTGGAAATAAAACTTTTTCAAAAATTCAATAAAGCGCCCATTCAAAGCGCTTCCTCTGTTATAATGAGAAAGAGCATTCCGCTCCCTCCCATGAGGTGAGATGATTGGCTTACATATCACTTTACCGAAAATGGCGCCCCCAAACTTTTGAAGAAGTAGTAGGCCAAGTGCATATCACGCGCACCCTTGCCAATGCCATCCAACAAAATCGAGTTGCCCACGCTTACCTATTTTGTGGACCAAGGGGGACGGGCAAGACCACCGTAGCCAAAATCGTTGCCAAGGCTGTTAACTGCGCCGAAGGTCCCACCCCCATCCCCTGTAATAACTGTCATATTTGCGAGCAAATAACCAATGGTTCCTGTGTGGATGTCCTTGAAATAGATGCGGCTTCAAATCGAGGGATCGATGAAATTCGTGATTTGAGGGAAAAGGTCCATTTTGCCCCGACGGAGGGTCGAAAAAAGGTATATATCATAGATGAGGTTCATATGCTTACTCTGGAGGCATTCAATGCCCTCCTAAAAACACTCGAAGAGCCTCCCTCGCATGTGATATTCATTCTAGCTACCACCGAACCGCATAAGGTTCTTCCCACGATTCTCTCTCGGTGTCAGAAATTTGATTTCAGGCGCATCTTAGTTTCCGATATGGTCAAGCACCTTCGTCGAATCGCCGATGCAGAGGAGATAAAGATCAATGAAGCGGCCCTACCTTTAATCGCCAAGCAAGCCCAGGGATCCTTAAGGGATGCCATAGGAACTCTTGATCAACTTTCCTCCTTCACGGGGAAGAATGTGAAAATGGATGATGTGACCACACTTTTGGGACTAATCGATCTAGACCTTCTATTTGAAATTACGGATATCATATCCAGACGAGATATTACGGATGCCCTTTTCTTTGTAGATAGGCTGCTGGAGAGCGGAAGAGACATCAGGCAGTTTACAAAGGAACTCACGGAGTATTTTCGAAACCTTTTCTTGATTCAAAATGCCCATGACCCTGATGAGATCATAAATACCACACCCGAGGCCTTCGCCAGAATGCAGGCCCAGGTACATCACTTTCAGCCCTTTGAGGTAGTAAGATTCATGGAGATATTGTCTCAAGCTCATAGTGAGATGCGGTGGAACCCTAATGCCCGATTGCTCTTGGAGATGGCACTGGTGAAAACGATAAAACTTGATGTCGATCTGTCCTTGGAAGGTTTGCTTTATAGAATTGAGGAACTTGAGAAAAGGATACAGGATACAGGATACAAAATACAGAATGCAAAATTGCCTGGAGTTAGACATCAAGAGAACAAAGGCGAGATTGGCAAGATCAAGGATTTAAAACCTCAACAAGAAGAGGTTGCCGGAGCCAGTGAAAGTAGAACTAAACAACCTGCGGCTGAAGGCAGGAAGGTGAGCATAGAGAAGGTGAAAAGAGCTTGGCCGGTAATTTTGGAACGGGTCAAAAAGAAGAAAATTCCGACCTACGCTTTACTTTTGGAATGTAAGCCATCCAAAGTTGAGGGTGAAGCAATAATCTTAGAGTTCAGTGAGGGAGCGAATTTCCATAAAAATGAAGTGGAAAAACCCCCTAATTTAGCAATTGTGCAGCAATCACTGAAGGAAATCTTGGAAGTCGATGTCGAGATTCTCTGTATGTTAGAGGAGAGAAAGGAGAAGGTTTCCACGCTTAAGGACGAAATTGATCAAAAGGATTCAGAACCCTCCGAATCCTCGATAGTGAAATTGGTTCAGGATAGTTTCGATGCCGAGGTCATAGATGAATTTAAAGAAACATAATGAAAAGAGGTGCCAAGGTGAAGGGAAATTATAGTAGGATGCTCAAGCAAATTCAGAAAATGCGGGAGGAAATTGCCAAGATACAAGAGGAATTGGCAAAGGAGAGACTGGAAGTAAGTGCTGGTGGCGGGATGGTCACTGCGGTAGTCAATGGTCAGCAAGAGATATTGGGAATAAGGATAAATCCAGCTGCAGTGGATCCCAATGATGTTGAAATACTGGAGGAAATGATATTGGCTGCAGTCAATCAAGCCCTCCGCCAATCTCGGGATTTAGCGACGGAGAAAATGAGTCGGCTAACCGGGGGACTGAGCATCCCTGGACTCTTCTAACCAAATTCAAAATTCAAAATGTCATTTTTATTTTTGATTTTTACATTTTATATTATGCTTGCTGGAAGAAACTTCTTGCTTGCTGGAAGAAACTTCTGTGGACGAATTATGTCCAGGGTTAAAGGGTGATCAGATGACGTACTATGTTACGCCCGTGGCGAATTTAATCGAAGAGCTGTCTAAGCTTCCGGGAATCGGACCAAAATCGGCTCAAAGACTCGCCTTTTATATGCTCAAGGCACCTCCTGCAGATGTGAAAAAGCTCGCTGAAGCCATACTCAAGGTGAAGGAAAAGATAAAATTCTGCAAAATTTGTTTCAATGTCACGGACGAAGATATCTGCCAATATTGTCGAGATACCCCGCGAGACCGTTCAATCATCTGTGTGGTCGAGGAGCCAAGAGACATCGTAGCACTGGAAAAAACGGGGGAGTTTAAAGGGCTCTATCATGTGCTACACGGAGCGATCTCTCCCATTGAAGGCATCAGTCCTGAGGATATAAAGATTGGAGAACTTCTCAAGCGACTAAAGGGTCAGGAAGTAAAGGAGGTAGTCATCGCCACTAATCCCAACATCGAGGGCGAGGCTACAGCCATATATCTCGCAAAATTAATTAAACCCCTGGGAGTGAAGGTAACCCGAATAGCCAGTGGGCTGCCCGTGGGAGGAGACCTGGAATACGCCGACGAGGTTACCTTGGGTAAGGCTCTCGAAGGAAGAAGGGAAATGTAGAGACTGTCGGATATCCTTGAGTTCAAGCCACTGGCTGCTCAAACCAACCGCTCACTTAAATCTAAATGCTTTTTTGTATTATTGGGTATATTTTTTTATTTAGTCTGGATGCTTTAGAGAATTTATCTTTGGAGGTGATAGGATGTGGAGAGACTTGTGGAGATAAGGTGGCATGGGAGGGGAGGTCAAGGAGCGGTTACTGCAGCCAAATTTCTAGCCGAAGCGGCTTTAGCCGAAGGGAAATACGTCCAGGCTTTCCCCGAATATGGACCGGAGAGGATGGGTGCACCCATTCAGGCTTTCACTCGTCTCTCTTCGGATCCCATCCGCACTTACTGCGGCATAGAAAATCCGAAAGTTGTGGTTGTTTTAGATCCTACCCTTCTCAATGTCATTGACGTTGCTCAAGGATTGGTCGAGGACGGCGTCCTCATAGTGAACACGCCTGAACCACCTTCAAGGATCAAGGAAAGACTCGGTTTAGAAAAAGCGAAAGTTTACACCGTCGATGCCTCGACCATCGCTCATGAGGAATTGGGAAGACCCATCCCGAACACACCCATGATCGGTGCCCTCATCAAGGCTACCGAAGTTCTGGGACTCGGGAGCGTAACGGAGCATTTCCAGGAGGTATTTGCGGATAAGTTCTCGCCGAAAGTCATCGAGGGAAATGTTAAAGCCATTCGGCGAGCTTTTAAGGAGGTGAAGAGCGGATGAAAGAATGGTGCGCGGAGAAGTTGATGCCCGGTGCGCTAATCCCCTTAAGCGGAACAGCTCGATGGTATAGAACGGGAAGTTGGCGTTCGGAGCACCCAGTTTGGAACGAGGAGACCTGTAAGCAATGTCTCATCTGTTGGATTTACTGTCCCGATGGAGCGATCAAGGTTAAGGAGGGAAAGGTGATTGGGATAGACTATGATTATTGCAAGGGCTGTGGGATTTGCGCAGTTGAATGCTCACCAGAGGCCATAAAGATGGCGGAAGGCGGTGAGCCAGATGGCTAAAATCACTGGGAAGATTGTAGCCATCACCGGAAATGCTGCCGTTGCTCAAGGGATGAGGCAGATA
Organism: Actinomycetota bacterium; assembly: GCA_030018275.1. Lineage (NCBI taxonomy): Bacteria > Bacillati > Actinomycetota > Actinomycetota bacterium. Next base: position 12,217 of record JASEGB010000020.1, read on the forward strand.
AATCCCGACGTTGTGGCGGCTTATCCCATTACACCCCAGACCGATATCGCCGAGGAGTTCGCCACCTTCGTGGCTGATGGGTTGGTGGCTACGGAGTATATTGCGGTTGAAAGCGAGCATTCGGCCATGAGTGTTTGCGTGGGAGCCGCGGCCGCGGGAGCCAGGGTTATGACGGCCACCTCATCTCAAGGCCTGGCCTTGATGTGGGAAATCCTTTACATCGCCTCTGGCATGAGATTCCCCATAGTCATGACCAATGTCAACCGTTGCTTGAGCGCCCCCATCAATATCCATTGCGACCACTCAGACAGCATGGGAGCCAGGGATTCTGGCTGGATTCAGATTTATTCCGAAAGCGCCCAGGAGGCATACGACAATGTGATTCAAGCCGTTCGAATCGGTGAGGATGAGAAAGTGCGCCTCCCGGTTATGGTGAATATGGATGGCTTCATCGTCAGCCACAGCATTGAGCGCGTTGAACTTCTCGAAGACGAGAGTGTGAAAAACTTCGTTGGGAGGTACAAACCATCTTTCTCCTTGCTCGATGTCGAGCATCCCGTAACCTTTGGACCCTTTGATGGTCTCGGCGGTTTTTATTTCGAGCATAAGCTGGCTCAAATCGAGGCCATGGAGCGCTCTAGGGAGGTCATTTTGAGGGTTGGCAGGGAATTCGGAGCCCTTTCTGGTAGGGAGTATGGATTCTTTGAGAAGTACAGATTAGATGATGCCGAGGTCGCAGTGATTGTCTTGAATTCGGCGGCGGGAACGAGCAAGCACACCGTAGACATGATGAGAAAAGAAGGTCATCCGGTTGGTGTTCTTAAGTTGCGTATCTTTAGACCCTTCCCCGCCCGGGAACTCTGTGAGGCTTTGCGGCATCTCAGGGCTGTAGCGGTGCTGGATCGAGCAACCTCACCCGGTACCACCGGTCCCCTCTTTGGTGAGGTGAAAGCGGCCCTTTATGATCTTGAAAAACGACCATTGATGGCCAATTTCATCTACGGTTTGGGTGGCAGAGAATTTAAACCCGAGCACGTAAGATGTGCCTTTAAGACCCTTTTTAAGATATCCAAGACGGGAAAGGTGGAGAGGCCCCTTGATTACCTGGGGCTCAAAGAAGTGGAGGTGATCTCATGAGCATCAAGGAATTGTCCTTTAGGGAGGAGAGATTTACCTCGGGACATAGGCTCTGCGCTGGCTGTGGAGCCACGATCATCGTCAGGCAGGTCCTCATGGCCACCGACAAACCAGTGGTCGTCTGCTGTCCCACGGGCTGCCTTGAAGTCTCCACGACGATTTATCCCTCAACCGCTTGGGAAGTTCCCTATATTCACAATGCTTTCGAGAACGCCGCGGCGACTTTAAGCGGTGCCGAATCCGCTTACCAGGTACTAATGAAGAGAGGAAAGATAGGCAAAAAGGATATAAGATTCGCTGTTTTCGCCGGAGATGGTGGCACCTACGATATCGGCTTTCAAGCTCTCTCAGGAGTCCTTGAGAGAGGACACCGAATGGTCTATGTCTGCTATGACAATCAAGCGTATATGAATTGTCTGAGCACCTCTTGTTTAATAATGACTGAAAATGGGCTTAAGAAAATAACCGAGGTAAAAGAGGGAGATAAAATATATGCCTTTGACCAAAAGACTCGCCAGTTAGTTTTGAGAAGATGCACTGGTGTATTTGATAACGGAATAAGAGAAGTTTATGAAGTTGAAACCTTACACCATTCAATAAAAGCAACCGCAAATCATCCTTTTTTAGTTTTAAAAAGAAATGGTAGAGGTAGAAGAAATACCTTTGTCTGGAAAACATTGGCAGAAATCAAGGTCGGAGATGAAGTTGTCGTTTTAAAAAATTTACATGGAGGCAAACCGTTTAAATTTAATTTTAGAAAGACCGAAAAAGGAGATTATAAGGTAAATCGGGTAAATGAGATTAATATACCAGAATATTCTAGCCCCGACTTGATGAAATATTTAGGTATATATGTTAGTGATGGCTGGATAAGGACTGAAAAGAAAGAGACAGGATTTGCACTACCTAAGAATTCTAAGGCAAGAAAGACCTTAATTAATCTGCATTCAAGGATTTTTGGAAGTAAAATAAGAAGCGATGATGCATATGTTTATATAGACTCTGTAAACCTTGCAAGATTTATTGGCTGTTTAGGCTTTGGTCAAGGGGCAAAAAATAAGAAAGTACCCGGATGGGTATTTACTTTACCAAAAGAAGAAAAGGAGAATTTTGTTCGGGGATTAATGCTATCAGATGGCTACAAAATAGGAGGAAGTTTCCGATACGTTTCTGCAAGCAGGGAACTTCTTAGAACCTTAAGATTGCTGCTTCAAACTACAGGCTTTACAGTTGGGAAAATTCACTGGCAAAAGAAAAAGAAAGGCACAAAATGTGTACATAGAAAACTCCTAAAAGATGCTGAGTATGGATATGTATGTTTCAGCACAAGAAAAAGGTGGAACATAAAGAAATACCCAAACCAATACAGATATCAAAATTTTCTGATAGAAAATAAATATTTTGACACTGAAAAAATAAAAAATATAAGATTAGCAGGATGTGAGCCTACTTTAGATTTAAGAGTAGAGGATGAGCATAATTTCATTGCCGATGGAATTGTAGTCCACAATACGGGGATACAACGCTCTTCTGCTACACCTTTGGGAGCATGGACGACAACCTCTCCTGTGGGCAAGGTGATACCGGGCAAGACGCAGAACCGGAAGGATCTGACGACCTGTGTAGCCGCACACAACATTCCCTATGTGGCGCAGGCTTCCCCCAGTCACTGGCGGGATTTGGTCAAGAAGGCTGAGAAGGCTTTCAATGCCGAAGGACCCGCTTTTTTGAATATCTTGGCTCCCTGCCCTCGAGGCTGGCGATATCCCCCGAATCAGACGATAAGGATGGCTAGACTCGCCGTGGAAACCTGCTTCTGGCCCCTCTATGAAGTAGAAAATGGCAACTGGAGGTTGACGCATAAACCCAGGGAGAAGAAACCTCTCGTGGAATGGCTCAAACCCCAAGGCAGATTCAAACATTTATTTAAACCAGAGAATCGGCACGTCATCGAGGAACTTGAAGCCAAAGTAGATGAGGATTGGAATATCTTGCTGAAGAGATGCCAAATTGAGTGACCACCTTCCCCGGTCTTTCTATTCCAGATCAGCTTCGCCAGGAATCATTAAAGATCAAGGTAAAGGGATTTTACTCTTCAAAATCATCCCTCCCGGTTGCGAGAGGATCTCAGGATATCCCAAGACCGCGGTCTCATCCTATGGAGAAGATGTCGGAACA
>JASEGB010000021.1 GCA_030018275.1 Actinomycetota bacterium
TGCCCTTATCGTGCAACTGTTGGTCAAACCAGTACCAGATGTATAGGAATTACCTAAATTTTTAATTCTCTGAGGGCTGACTCAAATTCCTTAAAACCTGGGTTAAGAACAGCTTATCGGGGTATTTCCCCCTCCCATATCCCGTTATGCTCAGAGCTGCCGCTTTGGTGGCGAGCTTGGCACACTCATATAATGGTCGCTCCAAAAGTAGACCAGCTAAAAACCCTGCAGCATAAACATCTCCAGCTCCCGTCTTGTCCATTACTTCAACCCTTTCGGCTGGAATGCTGAATTCCTGCGTCTGGGATAAAATATGGGATCCTCGCTCGCCGAGTTTGCAAGCAATGATGGAGCATCCCATGTTCAACAACTCCTTGGCACCCGTGGAAAAATCCTCGCCGGTCAAAAGCTCAATTTCTCTATCGGTGATGAAGATCGCAAAACTTCTCTTTATTATGGGAAGTATTTCCCTTAAGTTCCGCTTGGCATAGATTTCGCCCGGATCAAAGGTGATCTTTACATCGGGGAAGATCTCTTCGGCAATCCTTCTCTGCGCCATGAGGGGTAAGTCACCGATGAAAGAAGTCATGTGCAAAAATTGTGTATCCTTGATGTAATCCAAATCGATTTCATGGAAGGTTAAAGTATCATTACAATTCGGGAGGATTAAGGTCGATCTATCCTTGAATTCATCGAGTACGGAAAGGCAGATGCCGCTGCGTTCATTCTTCAGGATTCTACTGGTATCCACACCCATCATGCTGCGGATTAAAAAATCACCTTCGCTATCCCTCCCCACCTTTCCCACAAAACCCGTGGAGAAACCCATTCTGGATAGTGCCACAACCGTATTTGCGGCCTGACCGCCTCCACTTTTACCTCGCAATTTTCCCACATTTTGTAAAAGGCGTTTGGCGGAATCGAATTCCTTCAAATCAGTGAAAATCTCGGCACCTGACCGAAACTTTATACCTCCTTCACCCAGTTCGAGGCCAGCCACCTCATAGATGAAATCAACATTCAAAGCCCCGAGGCCTATGACGTCTTTCATTCCACAACCGATGGTTCCTTCTCTAGCATGAACTTGGTGATCTTTAAATCCTTGGGAATTCTTATGGGATAAACTCCATCAAAGCAAGCGAGACAAAAATCCTCATAAGGTCGCCTGGTGGAGGCTACCAAAGCCTCTATGCTCAGGTAATGGAGGCTATCCGCTCCAATGAACTCCCTTATCTCCTCCACACTTTTTGTGGAAGCGATGAGTTCCGAGCGATTTGCGGTGTCGATGCCATAAAAGCAGGGATATTTAATGGGTGGAGAGCTTATCCTCATGTGCACCTCCGTTGCGCCGGCTTCCTTCAAGATTCGAATGATCTTTTTAGTGGTATTACCTCGAACAATGGAGTCATCCACCACAATTAGACGCTTCCCCTTGATGACCTCCCGTAAGGGATTGAGCTTGAGCCGAATTCCCATCTGGCGCATTCTTTGACTGGGCTCGATGAAAGTTCTCCCAATATATCTATTTTTGATTAGCCCTTCGCCAAAGGGTATCCCCGATTCTTCAGCGAATCCCACCGCCGCAGATGTACCGGTATCGGGGACGCCGATGACTAAATCTGCATCGGCGGGCGCTTCCTGCGCCAACCTTATTCCCATGGATTTTCGAGCATAGTAAAGATTCCTGCCATAGAGAGAACTATCCGGACGGGCAAAGTAAATGAATTCAAAGATACACAGGGAAGGCTTGGCCAGAGGCATAGCTTGTTCGATGTGGATCCCATCCTCATTTATCACCACCATTTCCCCGGGTTCGATATCTCTCAGGTACTTCGCTCCCACGATATCGAGGCCACAGGTTTCCGAGGAGATCACGAAATACCTCCCCAATTTCCCTATACCTAGGGGACGAATCCCATAGGGATCACGGATGGCAACGAGCTTATCCTCGGTCAAAATGACGACGGAATAGGCGCCTCGAAGGAATTTCATGGCCCTTCTGATGGCTTCACCGATCCCGAGATGGGCATATTTAGCCACCAATGCCGCGATTACCTCGCTATCGCTTGTGGATTGGAGCCGGATACCTTCCCCGAGAAGCATCTCCCGAAGCTGTTGTGTGTTAATGAGATTCCCGTTGTGGGCGATGGCCAGAGTTCCTTTAAGATATGGCTTCTCGATGGGTTGAGCGTTTTCCAAACGTGTCGAGCCAGTGGTAGAGTAACGGACGTGCCCCACGGCGATATGCCCTTTGAGGGAAGCCAAGCTTTGCTCATCGAAAACCTGAGGTACGAGTCCCATATCCTTAAAGATGGAGATCGAAGAACCATCGGCAACCGCTATTCCCGCGCTCTCTTGCCCGCGATGCTGGAGACCATGAAGTCCGAAATAGGTGAGCCGGGCTACATCCTCTCCTGATGCATAAATTCCGAAGACACCACAGGCCTCATTTCTCTCAGAGTTCAGAGAATAGGGTTGACTCTTGACCCATGACTTTTGACCCATGACTCTTGACCCATGGCCCTTTACAATTTGACCAGACATTCCAGTGCTTCTTGCCACCTTCTCGCTAAATTGCTCACCTGCAAATTGATTTTATCATCAATGACCAGTGCATTTCCACCTACCCGCCCTAGAATGGTCACCGGGACTCTAAACTCTCTGGCTAATTTCTCTAATTTGGGTAAGTTTTCCTCCCTAAGGGAAACAATTATTCTCGATTGCGACTCACTGAATAATAAGTTGGGAGATGGGAGTTGGGAATTGGGAGATTTTGGATTTTCTTGTATCCTGTATCCTGTATCCTGTATCCTGACCATTGCGCCAAGACCTCCGGTGATGCAACACTCAGCCAAGGTAACGGCGAGTCCTCCTTCGGAACAATCATGAGCTGAAAGGATCAATTCCTCTTGAATTGCCTTCAAGCAAAGTCTTTGGACGCCAATTTCCCTTCCCATATCCAAAATGGGAGGAGAACCAGCGACTAAATTGTGAACCACCTTTAAATATTCGCTTCCACCCAATTCGGGCAAGGTTATCCCCAAAAGGGCGATGACGCTGTCTTCCTCCTTAAAACTCAAGGTGCAGCGATGCGAGATGTCCTCTAAAATTCCCACCATCCCAACGGTGGGCGTTGGGTAAATGGCTTCTCCAAAGGATTCATTGTAAAAGCTTACATTTCCGCTGACCACGGGTATCCCAAGCTCTGTACAAGCTTCACTTAAGCCCCTAACAGCTTCCCTAAATTGCCAGAAAATTTCGGGTTTTTCGGGACTACCGAAATTCAAACAATCGCTGACAGCCAAGGACTTGGCTCCCGAGCAAACCAGATTTCGTGCGGCTTCAGCGACGGCAATTTTGGCCCCAATGAAGGGATCCAAATAGCAATAGCGACCATTACAATCTACGGTCAGGGCAAGACCCTTATTGGTTCCCTTGATCCGCAAAACGGAGGCATCCGAGCCGGGCAAAACAACCGTATTTACCTGAACCATGTGATCGTATTGCTCGTAAATCCATTTGCGGCTGCAGATATTCGGCGAAGAGAGAAGATCCAAAAGAACCTCATTGAAATCGGAAGGGACCTCCAACCTCGTGAGGTCATATTTTTGAAGTTCGTCAACATAAGCTGGCTTTTCAGCCTGAGCATAATAGATGGGGGCATCGTGAGCTAAGGATCTTGTGGGCATCTGACCAACTATGTCCTTCCCCTCAAAAATCCTTAAGATACCGGTATTGGTGACTTTACCGACCACGGTGGCATCAAGACCCCACCTGTGGCAGATATCTATTGCTTTTTTCATATTTTTAGGAGTCGCAATGGCCAGCATTCTTTCCTGAGACTCCGAAATCATCACCTCCCAGGGCTTCATGTCCCTTTCCCTGCGTGGTACCTTTAAAACGTCCACGTCCATGCCCATCCCTGCTCTGCTTGCAGTCTCGCAAGTGGCACAGGTGAGACCGGCTCCACCAAGGTCCTGCAAGCCCACCAAAAGCTTTTTCTCCATGAGCTCAAGACAGGCTTCAATGAGGAGTTTCTCGGTGAAGGGGTCACCCACCTGGACGGATGGACGTTTTTCTTCGGCTTCCTCGCCAAATTCGCGAGATGCGAGGGTGCTCACCCCACCAATGCCGTCCCGACCCGTCTTCGATCCTATGAGGAGAATCAAATTCCCCCTTCCCTTGGCCACTCCTTTAACGAACTCATTGTGCTTCGCCAATCCCACACACATCACATTGACCAGAGGATTTCCCTCATAAGCGTCTTCGAAATAGACCTCGCCCCCCACGGTGGGCACCCCCGTGCTATTGCCGTAAGCACTTATACCAGCGACGACCTGCTCAAGAAGATACTTAACCTTCGATTTTTGAGGTGAACCGAAACGAAGGGAATCCAAAAGGGCAATGGGCCTCGCTCCCATGGCCAAGATGTCGCGGATTATGCCACCTACACCGGTCGCCGCGCCTTGAAAGGGTTCGATGGCGCTGGGGTGATTGTGTGATTCTACTTTAAAGACAACAGCTAGACCATCGCCTATATCGATGACCCCGGCATTTTCACCTGGACCTTGCAGGACATGAGGGGCTTGAGTGGGAAGGATGGTCAGAACGGGTTTGGAATGCTTATAGGCACAGTGCTCCGACCACATCACCGAATACATGGCCAGTTCCAAAAAGTTCGGCTTTCGCCCCAGGATATCGACGATGCGGTCGTACTCCTCCCTCTTTAATCCAAGTTCTCTGTAAACTTCCGACATTTAGTCAACCCTTCAAAAATCATTCTCCCATCTTCTGATCCCAAAAATGATTCCATAGCTCTTTCGGGATGGGGCATGAGTCCAAAAATGTTACCATCTTTGTTACATATCCCGGCGATATTATCCAAAGCACCATTGGGATTTGCCTCTTCGGTAACTCGACCCTCCTGGTCACAATATCTTAAAATTATTTGACCGCCATCTTGGAGTTCTAATAGGATTTTCTGGTCTACAAAGTAATTGCCATCATGATGGGCAATGGGAAGCTTGAGTACATCTCCTATCTTTGTGGCACGTGTCCATGGGGTACGGTCGTTCTCCACCCTGACGTTCACATATTTGCAAATGAATTTGAGGCTTTTGTTACGAAGCATGGCCCCGGGCAAAAGACCCGCCTCTAAAAGAATTTGAAATCCATTGCAAATGCCCAAAACTAATCCACCACGCCGGGCGTATCTTTCAACGGCTTTCATCACCGGAGAGAAGCGGGCGATGGCTCCGGTTCGAAGATAATCCCCATAAGAGAAACCACCAGGTAGGATAATACAGTCAAAATTCGAGAGATCCACATCTCCATGCCAAATGTAGTCCACATCCGCTCCCATCACCCGGCAAGCATGGTAGCAATCCTGATCACAGTTAGAACCGGGAAAGACCACAACTCCAAATTTCACTTAATTCCCCCAGAATATTTTTCTGTCTTTAGATGATCATGCAGCAAATTTGAAAGTATTTGAAAGTCAATGCAAAATGCAAGATTTATATCTAGCCTATAATTCTTTTATCTCTTCCATTCAAGGATTCTTCTGTGTTATTTCTCGATCTCAAAGGAATAATTCTCGATAACCGGGTTGGCGAGGAGCTTTCGACACATCTCTTCGACCTGTTGGGGAATCTCATCTTCTTCAACATCGCTCATGTAAAGCTCGATGAACTTGCCAATTCGAACATCTTCTACATCTCGAAATCCCAAAGATTTTAAAGCCTTCGCTACCGTCGTCCCCTGGGGATCTAAAATCCCTGGTTTTAAGGTTACATACACTTTTACTTTTGGCATTTGCCCCCCACAAAGAAGTAAATGAAGCTACATAACCTTGAACCTAGAACCTTCCGTTCAATGATTAAAGGGTTTCCAATCTCTTGAAGATGGTATCGATATTCCGTAAATAATATCGCAAGTCGAAACAGTCCTCGATTTCCGCAGGGGAAAGGTACTTAGTTATCTCAGTATCCTTGAGGAGCAGGTCTTTAAAATTTTCCTTAACATGCCAGACCCTCATGGCATTGGTTTGCACCAATCGGTAAGCCTCTTCCCGAGAAAGACCCTTTCCCACCAGTCTTAAGAGCACTCTCTGGGAAAAGATAATTCCCCCTGTTTTCTCCAAATTCTTTCTCATATTTTCGGGGTAAACGATTAAGCCCTCCATGACTTCGGTGAATTTATTGAGCATGTAATCCAAAAGAAGGGTACTATCCGGGATAATCACCCGCTCCACTGAGGAATGGGAGATATCCCGCTCATGCCACAAGGAAATATTCTCCAAGGCACTGAAGGCATTTGCCCGAACGATCCGCGCCAAGCCCGATATGCGCTCGCAGATGATGGGGTTTCGCTTATGGGGCATCGCCGAAGAACCCTTCTGCCCTTTGGCGAAGGGTTCTTCGACCTCCAAAATATCGCTCCTCTGAAGATTCCGAATCTCGGTGGCGAATTTATCCAAGGAGGAAGCTATTATCCCCAGAGTGGTTAAAAATTCAGCGTGCCTATCCCTCTGTAAAATCTGGGTTGATACCTGAGCCGGTCTTAAACCCAATTTATTGCAAACGTACTCTTCAACATAGGGATCGACATTGGCGTAAGTGCCCACGGTTCCCGAGATCTTGCCATACCTGATGGTCTCCCGAGCACTCTTGAGGCGGCGGAGGTTTCTCTTCATTTCAAAGATCCATAGAACCAATTTAAAACCGAAGGTGATGGGCTCGGCATGGATTCCGTGGGTACGTCCGATCATCACCGTATCCTTGTGTTCGATGGCTCGACGCTTGAGCACATCCATGAGTTTTTGTATATCCGCAATCAAGATATTCGCGGCTTCCACCATTTGAAGGGCAAGACCCGTATCGAGGATATCCGAAGAGGTCATCCCATAGTGGATAAATCGGGAGGCCGGTCCGACGTGCTCCGCTACATTCGTTAAGAAGGCGATGACATCATGGCGAGTTTCCCTCTCGATTTCATCTATCCGTTCCAGATCGAATCCCGCTTTAGCTTTGATCTCTCCCACGGCCACTTCGGGAATCTTGCCCAGTTTCGCCTGAGCTTCGCAGGCGAGTATCTCTATCTCCAGCCACTTTTGATATTTATTTTTGACGCCCCAAATGGCTTTCATACGGGGTAGGCAATAGCGATCTATCATATATCTTCTACTTCCCCTCCCCGTATTGGGCCGCCAGATCACCTTTGAATTCCCTTAACTTTTTTCGAACATCGGGATACTTGAGAGCCAGAATTTGAGCCGCAAGAATTGCCGCATTTTTTGCGCCCCCGATGGCCACCGTGGCCACGGGTACCCCATGGGGCATCTGAACTATGGAGAGGAGTGAGTCCAAGCCACCAAGATCCTTCGAGCTCAAGGGTACCCCAATCACTGGTAGTGTGGTGTGGGAGGCGATAACCCCGGCCAAGTGAGCAGCTTTTCCCGCACCTGCGATGATTACCTCCAGTCCCTTCTCCTCAGCCATTGAAGCATAATCACGAACGAGCTTTGGAGCCCGATGAGCCGATAGGATCCTCTCTTCGCAGGGAATACCGAACTTCCTCAAGATGGACTTCGCTTCATCCATCACGGATTTATCGGTGGCACTCCCCATAACTATTCCAACCAGTGGCTTTGCCATAATTATTCTCCCTTTCCTAACCTCATAAGGGATGAGGGATAAGTCTAGAGTCTAGACTCCTCCCCCTAGACTTCTCTCTTCCTTCTGTGTGGCTCTGAGAGCAATATCTCTTCTGTAATGCATCCCTTCAAAGTGGATTTTTCCCACGGCTTCATAGGCACGTTTTCTCGCTTCCTCAAAGGAGGAGCCAACTGCACTCACATTGAGAACCCTGCCACCTGCAGTCACCGGCTTTCCATCCTCAAGGGCGGTGCCGGCGTGGAAAATTTGGACTCCTGGGACCTGGGATGCTTCCTTCAACCCGTTGATTTCAAACCCCTCTTTATAACTCCCAGGGTAGCCTCCAGAAGCAATAACCACGGTGACACACCTACTGGGTAGCCACTGGAGCTTGTATCCTGAAAGATTGCCCTCCGTCACAGCGAGCATGATTTCAACGAGATCGCTTTCCAAAAGAGGAAGGATCGCCTGGTTTTCGGGGTCTCCAAATCGGCAGTTAAATTCCAAAACCTTGGGTCCCTCGGAGGTTAGGATGAGACCTCCATAGAGGACACCTTTGTACTCCAAACCCTCTTTAAATAAACCGGCGATTGCTGGTTCGAGGATTCCGGTGATAATTTCCTCATGGATTTCTTTGGTGACGATGGAAACGGGCGAGTAAGAACCCATTCCACCAGTATTGGGACCCTTATCTCCATCAAAAACCCGTTTATAATCCTGAGCGGGGATCATGGGAAGCACGGTGCGACCATCGGTAAAGGCAAATACCGAGACCTCCTCTCCTTCAAGATACTCCTCTATGATGACCTTCTTCCCCGCGGAACCGAATTTACCGTGAATGAGACGATCCTTAAGGGCACTGATGGCTGCCTCCTGATCGAAGACGAGGGTTACGCCTTTGCCTCCCGCAAGTCCATCGGCTTTTACGGCAAAGGGGGAATTATGGCGTTTGACATAGGCAACCGCCTCTTCATAATCGGTGAAGACCACCCCATCACCCGTGGGGATGCCATATTTCTCCATGATGGCCTTGGCAAAACTCTTGCTCCCCTCGATTAAAGCGGCCTGCTTGCGGGGACCGAAGATGCGAAGGCCTCTCGCCTCAAAAACATCGGTGATACCTTCCACTAGGGGGACTTCGGGACCCACAACGGTAAGGTCAATTTTCTTGCCCCAAGCGAAATCAGCAAGGGCATCATTATCATGAATGTCGATATTTACACAGTGGGCTAATTCCGATATTCCAGCATTCCCGGGAGCGCAATAGATTTCACCAACGAGAGGGCTCTTGCTTATCTTCCACACAAGGGAATGCTCACGCCCACCTCCACCTATGACGAATACCCTCACCGAATTAATCCTCCCATAAATTAGTAAATTAGAAATTGCCTATCTTTTAAACACTTCCAAACTTTCATGTTTACCCCTCAACCAACGAACGATTTCATATGGATTCAATATTCTTACCTAATAACCACATATGGTTACTTTACCTCCTTTTTCTTTAATTGTGCCTGCTTCCAGATACTGTTCAAAGTATCGGCTTCAATCATTTTAATGACTTCACGTACTTTCATTATATTCTACCTTATTAATTACTTCGCCTAACGTTTAGAGCTTTGCGAAGTGCCGAAGGCATTGGGGTGAAGCGAAACGGTAAATCCATACTATTCTGCGAAACCATTAAGGTATGATGGTTTGATCCCGCCTGGGGCCGACCGAGATCATCTCGATTGGCACCTCCGCCAACTCTTTTATCCTTGAGATATATCGCTTTGCAGCCGGGGGCAGATTCTCATATCGCTTTATATCAGAGATATCCCGCTGCCAGCCTTCAAGTTCTTCATAAATCGGTATACACTTGTGAAAAATTGTCTGGTGAGGTGGAAAATGGGGATAGAATTTCCCTTCATATTCGTAGCCTACGCAAATCTTTAGGGTCTTAAAAGTGGAGAGTACATCGAGTTTTGTCAGGGCTATGCCGTTTATTCCATTGACCAAGACGGCATACTTAAGAAGAACGGCGTCAAACCAGCCACAGCGACGAGGGCGTCCTGTGGTCGTGCCATACTCCACGCCAATTTGACGCATTTTCTCCCCTATTTCATCGCCTTGCTCTGTGGGGAAGGGACCCGATCCCACACGGGTGACGTAGGCTTTGGCCACACCAATCACCTTATCGATCTTGGGTGGTCCCACCCCGGCTCCCACACATGCTCCGCCGGCAACGGGTGAGGAAGAAGTAACGAAGGGATACGTCCCATGATCGAGATCGAGCAAGGTGCCTTGAGCGCCTTCGAATAAAACATTTTTTCCTTCGTCCAAGGCTTGATTTATCATCAATGAGGTATCGGTGATATAGGGCTCCAACCGCTTTGCATAGTACATATAATCGGAGATGATCTTCTCGTCATCCAGCGGCTCAAGCTCGTATATCTTCATTAAGATGGCATTCTTTATTTCCAAAGCCTGCTTTAGCTTCTTGCGAAAGATCTTCATATCCAAGAGATCCTGCACTCTAATTCCGACGCGAGCGGCTTTATCCGCATATGTGGGTCCGATGCCCTTTCGAGTGGTGCCGATCTTCGCCTTGCCCAACTGGAGCTCAACTGCCCTATCCAATACCAGATGATAGGGCATGATGAGATGGGCATTACCGCTCACGAAGAGTTTTTTAGTGCTTACCCCCCTGGCTTCGAGGCCATCTATTTCCTCGATGAGAACCTTGGGATTGACCACGACTCCATCGGCGATAACCGAGGTTATGTGGGAATAAAGTATCCCTGAGGGAATTAAATGGAATCTGAATTCGTGGTCGGTTTCAACGACTGTGTGTCCCGCATTATCCCCACCATTATAGCGGACCACCATATGCATATCGTCAGCGAGAAAGTCAGTTACCTTCCCCTTTCCTTCATCGCCCCACTGCGTCCCAATGAGCACAATTCCCGGCACTCTAACACCCCCAATTTAGTGAGGAGTTGGGACCAACTACCCACTAACAGACCCCCGACTGAGAATGGATCGAGCGGCTATTATTCCCGAAGCAGAGGATTGAACGAGACCACGGGTGATCCCCGCTCCATCTCCTATGGCATAAAGATTTTTTATCTCTGTCTCTAGAGTGGATTCTAGCTTAACTCTTGAGGAATAAAACTTCACCTCTACTCCATATAGTAGAGTATTTTTTGAGTTTACACCGGGTACGATCCTATCTAAAACCTCTATCATCTCCAAGATATCCGTCAAGCACCTGTAGGGTAAAACGAAGCTTAAATCTCCCGGTGTAGCCTCACTAAGGGTGGGTTTCACGGTACCTTTACGGATGCGGCTCTCCGTCGATCTCCGCCCGGCCTGAAGATCTCCCAATCGCTGAATGATTATTCCTTCTCCCAAGAGATTGGCAAGGCGGGCGATGTATTTACCATAGGCAATTGGTTCATGAAAGGGCTCCGTAAATGTCGTGGAGACTAACAAGGCAAAATTAGTATTTTCCGTTCTCGCATCTCGATAGGAGTGACCATTGACGGTGATCACATCCCCGTAGGTCTCCCTGGAAACCACACCATATGGACAGGCGCAAAAGAGACGTACTTGATCTTCAAAGGATCTGGAATAGTAGATCAGCTTTGGTTCGTAGAGCTCTTTGGTGAGAGGCTCCATGACCACAGCGGGCACCTCCAATCTTACGCCCAAATCCACGGCATTCGCCTGAAGGGTAAGCTTTAAACGTTGCACTTCGGAGGTCAGCCATTCCGCACCCTCGCGACCGGGGGCGACGATGACATATTTTGCCCTTATTTTCTGACCCTTATCTGTTTCAACCCCCACCGCAGTGCGATCTTCGGTGAGAATGTGTTTTACATTGGTATTTGCCTTGACCTCGACCTTTCCATCAAAATATTTTCGTATATTGAGAAGGACCTTGCCACAAATATCCGTTCCCAGATGTCGAATCCGCGTGGGGGTCAGAATTAAATCCGCCGAGACCGCTTTGCGCTTCAACCTCCCCAAGGTTATCTCATCGGCTTCATATGATTCCTTTGGTGCTCCAAAATCCAAATAGATTTGGTCAACATAATCGATTAAATCGCCCAATTCCTGGCGGGAGATGTATTGATTGAGCCATCCGCCAATTTCGGTGGAGAGGTTGAGCTTTCCATCGCTAAAGGCACCCGCTCCTCCCCAACCGGAGTTGATACTCGATGGTTCCCGAGTCCTATTGTTTATATCCTCGCCCTTCTCCATTATGGCGATGGAAAGATTGCCTTTCCGCGAGAGCTCAAGAGCGGCAAAGATTCCGGCTGGACCTGCACCAACGATAATCACATCGTACTTCTGCACTCTAAATCACCTTTTTCGGTTGATGAACTTAAATGAGCACAAAAAAATAACTCAAACAGAAGCATCCGCATCCATCTGAGCATCTTACTAAATGTGTATCGTCTCCAACTTGCCTGCCGACGAACAGCATAAAACACCTGGAAAATCCCGTTATTTAGCATAGTATAAAGCACCAGCAAAGTCAAGAAGAACTGGTCCACAGAGCCCCTGAGCTACCTAGCGAGGCTGGCAAACTTCGCATAGTGCTCCAAGAAAGCGAGTTTGACCACACCGGTGGGACCATTCCGATGTTTGCCGATGAGGATCTCGGCAGTGCCTTTATCCTCCGAGTCTCTATTGTAATATTCGTCCCGATAGATGAATATTACCAGATCTGAGTCCTGCTCTATAGCTCCAGATTCTCTAAGGTCACTTAAGAGAGGTCTTTTATCCTGACGTTGTTCAACGGCTCTAGAAAGTTGGGACACGGCTATGACGGGTACATTCAATTCACGACCCAAAATCTTCAAGGCTCGAGAGATCTCCGATATCTCCTGCTGGCGATTTTCACTTCTGCTATCTCCCTGCATGAGCTGAAGATAATCCACGATGATGAGTCCCAATTTCTCTTTGGCCATAAGTCTTCGGGCTTTGGCCCTTACCTCCATGATGGTGATATTTGGTGTATCATCGATGAAGATGGGGGCCTCCGCCAGTCGACCAACAGCGTTGGAGAGCTTTGGCCAGTCCTCCTCTTTTAGGTTACCCGTTCTTAGAGCCTGGGCGTCCACCCTTGCCTCCGAGCACATCAGACGTTGAACCAACTGCTGACGGGACATCTCTAAACTGAAGATGGCCACGGGGATTTTCTCCTCTAAGGCCACATTTTGAGCTATTCCCAAGGCTAAGCTGGTCTTTCCCATCGAGGGTCTCGCTGCGACCACGATTAAATCGGAAGGATGAAGACCGGAAGTGAGCTCATCCAATTCCACAAAGCCGGTGGGAACTCCGGTAACGTGGGCTCTTTTCTCATATAATTTCTCGATCTGTTCGAAGCTCTCAGTGAGCAAATCCTTTATATGGATGAACTTCTCGGATATCCTCTTCTGAGAGACCCCAAAGAGCAAACTCTCGGCCTTATCGATTACCGTTTCAACATCTTCAGGAGCTTGGTAACTCAAATCGGCGATCTTGGTAGCCACTTTAATCAAAGATCTTAAAATTCCATTTCGCTCGACGATTTGGGCATAATATTTTGCATTGGCCGCCGTGGGAACGATGCTCACCAATGTATGGAGATAGGGTTTTCCTCCCACCTGTTCCAAAACTCCTCTCGCTTTTAATTCTTCGGCGGTGGTTATGGGATCCGCTGGCTCGCCCCTGGCATAAAGATTTACGATCGCTTCATATACATGTCTATGGGCCTCTCGATAAAAATCTTCAGGTTTTACTATCTCCATGGCCAGCGGAATGGCATCAGCGGAAATGAGAATGGATCCGAGCAGGCTTTGTTCCGCCTCAAGATTATGTGGGGGGATTCTCTCCAGAGAGGTGGTAATATCCACCCTGCTGTCATCCGGCATCCTCATCATGGGACTCTCCTTCTCCCGTCACTTGAAGATTAATTTTTGCTTCAATATTGGGATAAATTTTGAGGGTTATGGGATAGGTGCCAAGGAATTTAATGGGCTCATCCAAGACCACTTTCCTCTTATCCAACGCTATTTCCTTCTGTTTCGAAATGGCCTCGGCAATATCTTTGGCCGTTACCGCCCCATAGAGTCTCCCCTCCCTACCGGCTTTCATCAAGATTTCAATGCTTTGACCCTCTAGTCTCTTAGCAATCTCCTCCCACTCTGCCCTCTCTTGAGCTTCCTTCCGAGCAAGAGCACTTCTCTGAATTTCCAGTTGTTGTATATTCGCCTCGGTAGCCTCAACCGCTAAACCTTGGGGTATCAAAAAATTTCGGGCATAACCTGGAGCTACCTCCACGACATCCCCTTCATTTCCCAAGGTTTCAATATCTTTCCTCAGGATAATCTTTACGCGTTTCATATTCCTCTCGTCGCTTCGCGACAACTAAACCCAAACACACTTTCTATTATTGTTTTAATTCACAATAAGAGTCAAATAAGATTCATCCCAAATTTATGTTCGACTTTCTGTTCTCACTTCCGAATGGTGTATGGTAAAAGAGCCATCTCCCTCGCTCTTTTTATGGCCATGGATAGTTTCCTTTGGTGTTGAGCACAATTTCCCGTGGTCCTTTTGGGTCTAATCTTTCCCTTATCCGAAAGGAATCTCTTGAGCAAATTGACATCTTTATAATCGATGTATTCTACCTTCTCTTTGCAAAACATGCAGTATTTTTTCTTCTGTTTTCGTACATAATCGGCCATATCATCGCCATCCAATTGCCTGGAATTTTACACTAAAAGGGGATATCGTCTCCAACTTCCTCCTGAGTTATGGATTCTTCCTCAGGGGGAGATTCGATGGCTTCGACATCCTCTTTTTCGCGAGGTCCGAGACGACCCAGAAACTGCACATTCTCCGCGACTATTTCAACGGTCGATCTCCTCTGACCCTCCTCCGTCTCCCAGGACCTTGTCTGAAGTCTTCCCTCCACCGCCACTGGGCTTCCCTTGGTTATGTGCTCACTACATAGTTCAGCCAATCTCCCCCAAACCACAACTTTGAAGAAATCCGTGCTGTCCATCCGCTCCCCCTCTCTATTGGTCCAGCGCCTGTTCACAGCCATACGGAAATTGGCCACAGAAGTTCCATTGGGTGTGAATCTGAGTTCCGGATCCTTCGTTAGCCTTCCAATTAAAATTACCCTGTTTAGATTGGTCAAGTTCGATCCCCCCAAATCTTTTAGGTTTTAGCCCTACGAACGATTATGTATCTCATAACCTCATCGGTGAGCTTGGAAACTCTATGAAGCTCGGCTATGGTCTCGGGTATTCCCCTAAACTTAATTACCAGATAATATCCCTCAACTTGTTCGAGAATGGGATAGACTAATTTGCGTCTGCCCCACTTATCTACCTGCTCAACTTTCCCTTTATACTTTTTTATGAGATTTTCAACCTTCTTGATAATTTTTTCTATCGCTTCCTTTTCCAGAGTAGGATCGAGAATGAGCATTATCTCATAATCCCTCAATCATCCACCTCCTTCGCTCTGAAGAAAACAGTGAAGGGTCTTGACTATTTTTGGGCAGGATTAAACCCCAAACATTATAGCAATGGCAGAACTCTAGAGCAAGGAAGATATTTGCAATTGCAGAGTGTACAAACACTTCGATAGGTAGGAAGGGCTGGTTGGTTTCCCAGCTCCTCCCCCCTCCAAACCGTACGTGCG
>JASEGB010000022.1 GCA_030018275.1 Actinomycetota bacterium
CTTTAGAATCCTACTCAAAAGTGGGGGTGAAAGCAAAAATTTTAGTCTAAAACATCGATCTTTACTTGGTGTTTTAGAAATTAAACAGCCATTTTGTGAAAGGAGGGGAAGAAACCATGAAGATTCTTCGATGGCTTGGCTCGCTGGCCTTCGTGCTGGGGCTTTTTACCACAATCTTTATTGGGGCACCTTACATGATCTACCATGAAACCACATTACTCTGGTGGCTCAAGGCGGCAATATACTGCATAATAGGTGGTATCCTAGTGGTTTTGCTGACCGTAGCCGTTGAACAGCAGAAGGTCAAAACTCCGGAAAAAGAAGTGCCACCTGCTGAGTCCAGACATCCTATTTTGCTCCAGAACACTGCTGAGATTCCTGGACGAGAGATTACTGAAGTTTTGGGTTTGGTTAAGGGACACACGATCTTTGCCATCTGGCTGGGAATATTAGAAGAGTTTTAATTGCTGGTATGACCATTAATATATTGAGTTTCATCGTAGGTGCACTGAGTTTCAACTGGGCGTTTAGTTTCATATTTCAACTTGAACCCAAATATATCTGGAGATGGGTCTCTTTTGGGCTCATTTCTTTAAATCCCCGAATATTATCAATAACAAAAATGTGTATGGGTAATCCAGGTAGTTTCCGTGAAAGTAACGGGAGAAATATTGGAAGATGAAGAGCGTAATCAAATAACCCGTCAACACCATTGAAAGAGTATTGTAGCGATATTGTCTCCACAGAAGGAAGATCATTAGTGGAAACACTAGGAGGACATAGAATATCCAGAAGGGGAAATAATCCGTGGGCTTTACAAATTTGAGTGCGACGAGGGTTCCACCGATTCCCCATCCCCCCATGGGCCAGCTGATTTTGGCTCTTCCTGAAGGAAAATCGATCACATCGTCTTTAAAGCTCGCATAGTCCCAGGCAAGGAAGGGAGCCACAAAAATAAGAACGACTAGAAGAATGACCAGGACTTTTTTCATTAGCGAGGTTTTATTTTTTTCTTTGAATCGGTAGAGATATAGAAGGTAAAAGGGAATCAGCAACCAGGCAAATTGCTTGGTAACGAGGGCTAACCCAAAGGACAGCGCCGACAGCAAAAAATTTTTGATCTTTAAAGCGTAGATGGTCAGGATGAGCAATCCGATGAGCAATATGTCATTAACTCCCCACGATAGATAGTGCAAAAAATTGGGATTCAGTGCGAATAGGGTAACTAAGCACATTTTGTCGGAATAATCACGGGGGAATTTGAGCAAGAGAAAAATGGTCAGAAGATAAACCGCAAGATATATTAGGCGAAGGTCAAACCATCCAAGAAGAACTTTACAGGTGAGATAAAAAGGCAGGGGAAAGATAAAAATGAATGGAAGATAGACGTAGTGGGTGAGGGTCGTCGATTCCGGCCATTTATCCGCCCAGTGCTTCATGGGAGTTTGAAAATAATCTTCGGTGTAGGGATTCTTCCCTTGCAGGATCATCTTCATCGCTTCTTCCGTTTGAACCACTCCGTCGTGGCAAAATTTATGAGGTTGAGATTGAAGTCTTAATCCAATCCTCACGGCTCCGGGTAGGATGCCCACGAGTAAGATGAGTATTCCAAGCATACACATTTTCCGTTTAAAGGCATCCTTTTCCCTTATTTGCTCCTGGTTTCGAGCGATGACATCGAATAGTAGATAAATGATGGCAACCAGAATAGCTGCGGAGGGGAAGAGGAGGAGAAATTTCGGTTCGGTTAGAGAGATCACTGACTTGAGTTGGTGCAGATTGATGATGACGCACAGCAAGATGAAGAGAGCATCCTTCGATGGCAGGATATTATACCCCCTTTCATTGGGAGTCAATTCTTAAACTTTTAAAGCCAGTCTTCTCTTGCCCAAAAGTACGAAGACGATGAAGAAAAGGTTAAATAGAGCCGTTCGGTCCTAAATAGCCAAAAATCTCGCCTTTCTTGACCTCAAGGTTCAGATCAGCCACGCCCAGGGTTTTGCCATAGTACTTGGTCAAGCCCTCAGTACGAATCACTGTGGTCATTCTTGTTACTCCCTTTCTGTACAGAAATTGAAATCACTCTACAGCCTTCGTCGCCTCAGCTAAATCCATGCGGAAAATCCTTCTGATTGGCGGTATCTCCGAAAACGATTCCCACAGCTTCAACAATGTTTTGCACAGAGGTCTGCTCGTAGCCCTGCTTGTAAAACAGCTCTTTGGCTGCTTGCAATAACTCAATTTTACGTTCTTCCGGATATTTTACCACACGAGCCAATTGTGTCCTTCTTCTGTGAAGCTTTTGTTCGTGTCAACATTTAGTAGGCGAGTCTCCTAGCATAGATATCAACACGCAACTTGAATCCTTGATAGTTCACGTAAGACCTTAACCCATGGTCTTGAAGAATGTGGACCAACAAGTGCTGGCATGTGAGTTGTGAGCCAGCCTTCAGGATCTTCTTTTAGTTTAGATTGGATACGCTTTGCTGCTTTTAAGATATCTACAACCTTCTGTTTCTCCTCCATCCCTATCCTTTTTCTTGCCTCACCTTCCCTTGGCTCTTTTTTAACCTTTAGAATGGCCTCTAGTTTTTCAGCTGATCCCAAAATTGCTGCTTCATAGTAAGCGCTAACAGCTTTCTCATCATTTCCCAGCGCCCATTTCAGGCTTTTTAGGATATGGTATTTGGAAAGCTCGAAAACCGAGTTCGGAAAGCTATCTTCGGCCTGCTTAACCCATGAAGCTCCATCACCTCCAATAACAAAGTTTTCTATGGATGAAAGATCGTACTTTTGAGAAAGTGAGCTTGAAAATGCTTGCCAGAAGGATTCTCCTTCCTCAATTCCTGCATGAATGGTCTTTTGAACCAAGGAAAACTCTTTTCCCCGAGGCTCCCGCCTTCATAAGATATTGCAAGTTTTACCTCACATCGCCTCTCTTCTTCCTTCTGGAGAGCGATTCCAACTCCATCTGCCTCAATGAAGAGGCGATGTATTTCTCTTCCCTCCGAAGGGGGAAGTTCACCACTCTCAAAAAGTGAGACTCTTTCTTTTTCCTCCTCTTCTGCTTTAGCCTCTCCCACTTCTCTGATTAGGGTGTGAAGTTTTCCATGGCTTACACTTGTCCCTTTGGGAAGAAGGTGAGAGATTATATCGGCTGCCTCACGAAAAGTGGTGCGTGTTGCAAGAAGTGTACCTGCCTCCTCAAGAGATGCTGAAAGAATTCCTTTAAGATCTAACCTGACATGCTGATTTACCAGGCATGATAAATCTTAACTTAAAATTTTGTCTGTCTACCGACAGTAGACTTTTCATTCCATCCAACCCTAGGTATTGAAGAATCCTTCAAGGAAGGATAAATTTGAAATAAGATATTAACCTCGCAGGTAAGGACTATGAGGAGGTCTGAGTCCCATTTTGCATTTTTGCAGCAATTATGGATGAAAAAGATTTTCCCGAAATGATTAAAATCATTGCTCAGAATTATTGTGTGCGCCCTTGGTCCAAGAACCTATCTCCTTTTGAAGTAATCGTTTCCACCATTCTTTCACAGGCGACGGAGCGGCGGGGGAATATCAAAGCCTTTGAGAACCTTAAGGATAAATTTGAAATGACCCCGGAAAGCTTCCTTCAAGCCGATATCACTGAACTCGCGGAATGCATCCGTCCCGCTGGTCTTCATAGTGCCAAAGCTTCGAAGCTCAAAAGGCTCGCCGAAGTTTTACTCCATCAATACGAGGGTGATTTGATGAAGATACTACGGCTTCCAGAGGATGAGGCAAGAAAGGAGTTGATGAAATTACCTGGAGTGGGACCCAAAACCGCGGATGTGCTACTCAATTTCGTTGCCGGACGCGATGTCTTCCCCGTGGATACACACATCATAAGGATTGCCAGGAGATTGGGCATGGTGGGCAGGAAAGCCAGTTACGATGAAATCAAAAAGGCTTTTGAGAGGGTGATACCAGCGGGTGAAAGGCGAAGAGTGCACCTAGCTTTGATCGAATTCGGGAGAAATGTTTGCAGGGCGAGACCCAGGTGTGAGGCTTGCCCCATTTTCAGCTTCTGTGGGAAGCTAGGGCTTTGATTGGATACTTACCATGCGCGTCAATTTGCGAATTGCGTCATGAAAATTTAAATTTTTACGTAATTATCCCTGCTAAACAGGTAGTGAGGGGACTGTCCCCAAAGAGAGGGGGGATTTTTAGTGCGGATAGCTGAACTACTACAGAGCATTAAAAACCACCCGGATTTTGATCGAGTGGGCATGATCCTCTGTCACAATGGGGTAGTCAGAGGCTTCTCCAGGGATGGACGGAGGGTCACGGGAGTAAAGGTCGACGTCGATCACGAAAGGTTAGATGAGTTAATCAAGGAAATGAAAACTTGCCCTGGGATAACTGAGATCCTCGCGGAGGTATACGAAGGCAAATTATCCGTGGGTGACGACATCATGTACGTACTCGTGGCCGGCGACATACGAGACAATGTCTTTCCGGTTTTAAAAGAAACGGTCGACCGAATCAAGAAAGAGGTCCTTAAAAAAGAAGAGGATATAGCTTAAATTACAGAGAGTGCGGTGGAATTTATGCCGGAGCTACCGGACGTTGAAGCCGTCATTGACAGAATAAAGGGTGATGTTCTGGGGGAAATCTTCAAGGACGTTGAAATATTCATTCCCGACCCCATCCAAATACCCCCCTGGCCCGAATTCAAGGAGAGACTCGTGGGCGCCAAAATCCTCGATATTTGGCGGCGGGGCAAATTTATCCTCTTGCCCTTAAGCAACGGTTTTACTTTCATCGTTCATCTGCGGATGACAGGGAATTTAATCTATTGCGATCCTTGGGAGGAAATACACAAGCATACCCGCGTCGTTTTTACCTTTGAAAGTGGAAAGCAACTTCGCTTCACCGATCAACGGAAGCTGGGGAAGATGTACGTGGTTCCCGACGAGGACTTCAGCGGAATCAAGGCTCTATACACTATGGGTCCCGAACCCCTGAATGAGGATTTCACTCTTGATGTATTCATCGAACTGTTAAGGAGGAGAAAGGGCAGGATAAAAAGTTTACTCATGGATCAAGGTTTCATCGCCGGAATCGGAAACGTCTACGGCGATGTGATTCTATGGGAAGCGAAGATTCATCCCCAGAGGCGTGTAAACGAGTTGAACCCCGCAGAGATCAGAAGATTATTTTACAGCATAAAGGAAGTACTCAATGAATCGGTGAGAAATTACTATTCAATCCATGAGCGCCCCGATTGGTTCCTGATGGGACGAAGGGAAGGCATCTGCCCGAGGTGTGCCCCGCCGTTGGACGCCGTGAAAATCCAGGGGAGATATTCGCACTTTTGTCCAAGATGCCAGCCTCGCTAATTTTCTCCCTTTCTCTTATCTTGTTCGCATCGCGATGATTATGGCATATAATGGGAAACGAGGGAAATGGAGGGACAGATGACCAAAGTATTCGTGGGCACGAGCGGTTACAATTATCTACATTGGTGGAATGGTGTCTTTTATCCTCCCGATGTTCCCCAGAGAAAATGGCTCGAATTCTACGCTCAACATTTCGACACAGTGGAATTAAATGTCTCCTTCTACCGCCTTCCAAAAAGGAAGGTTTTCGAGGGATGGCGCAATCGTACACCCAATAATTTCATCTTTGCCGTTAAAGGCAGTCGTTTCATCACCCACGTCAAGAAACTAGCCGGTTGCGAGGATCCCTTGAAGCTATTCTTCGATAACGCCAGTGGTTTAAAGGAGAAGCTAGGGATCGTTTTATGGCAGCTCCCACCGGGACTCCACATGAATGAGGAGAGATTGGAGGAATTTTGTGGATTGCTCGCCCAGAATGAGATTGCTCGAAATACCCGCCATGCATTCGAGTTCCGCCATAAGAGCTGGTTCTGCGATGAAATCTACGAATTACTTTCAAAGTACAATTTTTCTCTCTGCGTTGCCCACTCAAATCGCTGGCCCTTTGTGGAAATCTCCACTGCGGACTTCGTCTATCTGCGTTTCCACGGCGGGGAGATCCTCTATGGCTCCAATTACTCCGATGGTGAGCTTAAAGGCTGGTCCTCTGAAGCGAAAAAATGGCTCCATGAGGGGAGAGATATTTACGCTTATTTCAATAATGACGCCTATGGCTTTGCCGTTTATAATGCCTTAAAATTAAGAGAGTTGATTCAGGGATAGGCATTATCTCGAAACCCGAAACTCGCAACTCGAAACAGAATAAGGGTAGCTTTGGTTTTTTGGCTCCCTTTTATGATCTTGAAATTAAAACCAAGGGTCTTCGCATCCATTCTCATCTTCAGAAGAGAAGATATTGCTATAGTATAAGGAGAGGGTAGAGGGAAAAGTCTAGAAGGAAAGACTAAACCAATTTGGAAATTTCTTAAGGAAGTCTCTATACTTTAGACTCATCCCTCATCCTTTTGATGTTGATGAAACTGGAGGAATATTGGGAAAAGCGAAAATTTGAGAAGACTCCCGAACCGAGGGGAGAGATAAAGGAGACTGGTCTTAACCGATTCGTGGTGCAAAAGCACCAAGCTACTCGCCTCCATTACGATTTTCGTCTGGAGATAGACGGTGTCCTGAAGTCCTGGGCTGTGCCGAAGGGGATTCCCACTAAACGGGGCATCAAACATCTCGCAGTTAAGGTCGAGGTTCATCCCGTAGACTACATCGATTTTGAGGGAATCATCCCTCCCGGTGAATATGGGGCGGGGACCGTTGAGATTTGGGACTCCGGAGAGTATGAACTCATCGAAAGGAAATCCGATCGCCTCGAATTCATCCTCAAGGGAAAACGCCTGAGTGGAAAATTCGTGCTGATCCTCATGCGCAAGAAGGGGAAGGGAAATTGGTTGCTCTTTAAAGCATAATAACAGACCCCAAAGTGTATTATTCGAGATGGGTTAAAGTACTCCGAAAACACGTGGTCGGCTGGTTTCAATTTAACTAAAGCCATACCCAGCTGCCACTCGCGTCTCGCCTCCCTACGAAACTATGAGAATGCTTAAGAAGTTTTCATAGAATTGGGAAGATGCTTGGTATCTCCACAAGTTGGCTTTCACGCAGGGTAAAAAGGGGTGAAGAAATGTTGAGGGAATTACTTTCCCTTGAGGCGCATGTGATTGAACTCGAGTATCACATCACCCCTCATCTTTTCTCCGAACTACGCCCTCTACTCAAAAAAGAAGAATTGACCGTGGTGAGCATACATAATTTCTTCCCCGTTCCCAATATCTTGGAGAGGGGAAGCGGAGATGCATTTTTCTTTACCTCCGATGACGATAAAGAACGAGAACTCGCGGTGGAGTACACCTTAAGGACGATTCGATATGCTTCTGAGCTTGAGACAAAGGTGGTCATCCTGCACTTGGGGAATATTCCTTTGAAAGCGAATCTGGATCATCTGTACGAGCTCCACGACGAGGGAAAGGGAGATACCGATGAAGCTCACGAGCTGAGGGAGGAGTTGAAGGATGAGAGGAGGAGAAAAGTCCAAAAGTATTTCGATCGAGCTCTTCTAAGTCTGGATAAGTTGGTCCCCGTGGCGGAGAAACTCGGTGTTATCTTGGGGATTGAGACTCGCTATCATTACCATGAGATTCCCTCTCATGAGGAAATAGGCTTCATCTTGAGGGAATTTGAGGGGGCTCCCGTTGCATATTGGCACGATGTCGGTCACGCTCACAATCTGGAGTATGTCGGATTCACCAGCCAGAAGGATTTTTTGGATGGTTATGCCTCCAACATAGTGGGGATGCACCTGCATGATGCCAAGGGGAGAGAGGATCACTTTGCACCGGGAACGGGCGATGTGGACTTTTCCTTGCTTAAATCATATTTGAAAGAGGAGACCATCAAAGTTATAGAGGTTCATCCAAAGGTTTCTCGCGCGGAACTCCTCGATAGTTTCAAATTCCTGAAGGACTTAAGCATATCTTAAAGCCTAAAGGAGGTTAAGATGGCTTTTTCCCTCATTTACATAACCGCGGCGAATATCGACGAAGCGAGGAGGATAGCTCGGACGATTGTAGAGAAAAGGTTGGTTGCCTGCGCCAACATCGTTCCCAGAATTGAATCCTTCTATTGGTGGCAAGGCAAAATTTGCGAAGATGAAGAGGTACTCATCTTCGCCAAGACGGAAATGAGATTGGTGAAGGAAGTACTCTCAGAGGTCAAAGGGCTACACAGTTATGAGGTTCCGGCGATCCTTTCTTTTGATATCTCCGAGGGCAATCCCGATTTCCTGGATTGGATTGCCCAGGAAGTAAAATAACAGCGAGAAAGCAAATAAGAGTGATGTTGTGTCCAGGCGAGCGATAATCCACGTCGATATGGATGCCTTCTTCGCCGCAATCGAGCAACAAAGGCATCCAGGGTATAAAGGAAAACCAGTTGTCGTGGGAGGAAATGGCGATCCTCATAAAAGAGGGGTCGTTTCCACTGCCTCTTATGAAGCTCGCAAGTATGGCATAAAATCCGCTATGCCTCTAAGGCTTGCCTTTCGGAAGTGTCCTCACGCCATCTTTCTTCCGGTGGATTTCAAAAAATACTCTGAAGTATCTCAAGGACTGATGAGGATATTGAGAGATTATACCTCTTTAGTGGAGTCCCTGGGTCTGGATGAAGCATTCCTCGATGTAACCGAAAGTAAAAGGGATCCATTGGAAATCGCAAGGGAGATCAAGGGGAGGGTAAAAGAGGAATTGGGCTTGACAGCCTCCGTGGGTGTTGCCCCCAATAAACTTTTAGCCAAGATAGCCTCTGGCTTAAACAAGCCGGATGGTCTTACATCGATTGGGAGAAAGATTGTTCAAAGGGTTCTATCGCCGCTTCCCGTGTCCACCTTGTGGGGCGTGGGGAGGAAAACGGAAGCCCGTCTTAAGGACATGGGGATAAGCACCATTGGCGATCTCGTGAAGGTGCCGTTAAAGACTCTTCAAGCGACCTTCGGTAAGGTCTATGGGCAGATGCTTTACAATCATGCTCGGGGTATCGACGAAACCCCGGTCATTGCCTTCCATGAGCCAAAATCGATGGGAAGAGAAACAACCTTTCAGGTAGACACGACCGATTTGAATTTAGTAAGAGATACCCTATTCCGATTCGTGAAATTCCTCGTCAAGGAGTTGCGCCATGCGGATTATCAAGGGAGGACGATCACCGTGAAGATAAGGTACAGCGACTTTTCCACCCACACGAGGTCTCACACCTCACCCGAACCTGTGGATTCCCAGGAGATTATTTACAACGAGGTTCTCGCTCTCTTACCCAAGTTTGATCTTTCAAGGAAAGTGAGACTGGTTGGGGTGAGGGTTTCAAACTTGGTGAAGTCCGACTGATTTTTATATGTGAAAACAGAGAAATTTTATGAGAAAATTAACCAAATAGCGAATTCAATAAAAAGTCAAGTGTTAAGGGGGTTAAAGGAAGATGAAAAGAAATGTAATCATCGCCATTGCCATCATTGCGGTGTGTTTCCTTCTTTTTGTTGGACTTGTTACCACGGTGTGTCTGATTAGCTTACCTGCAGCCAGGGCGGAGAAGGTTGCGGTGATAAATTTGAATGGTTCCATAAGTGAGGATGGGCAAAGCTCCCCCTTCGTTCAACCGGGAATTACGCCAAGGTATGTCCATAAACAACTGGAGCGAGCTCGAAAGGACCCACAGGTAAAAGCAATTATTTTGAAGGTTGATAGCCCCGGTGGTGCGGTGGGAGCCTCGCAGGAGATCGCCGGGGAGGTCAAAAGGGCCAAAAAACCCATCGTTGTTTGCATGGGAGATATGGCGGCTTCCGGTGGTTACTACATCTCCGCTCCCGCGGACAAAATTGTGGCAAAACCCGGGACGCTCACCGGAAGCATCGGTGTGGTTTCTCAGGTTGCAGATCTTTCGGGTCTTTATGAAAAGCTGGGAATAAAACTTCAGACCATCAAGTCAGGGAAGCACAAGGACATGTTCCAAAGGCAGCTCACTGCGGAAGAGAAAGAAATCATGCAAGCGATGTGCGATGAGTTATATGATCAATTCATAAAGGAGGTAGCCAAGGATAGGAAATTGCCCGAGACAAAGGTAAGAAAAATCGCTACGGGTGAACTTTACACGGGAGTGGAAGCGAAGAAACTCGGTCTAATCGATGAGTTGGGTGACTATCAAAAGGCAATTGATCTGGCGACGAAGCTCGGTAAAGCGAAAAAGCCAGTTGTGGAAGAATATCCTCCTCGAACGATCTGGGAGACCTTGTTCGGACTCAGTTCACAATTGCAGCGTGTCATCTTCGCCAAAACTTTTGGGAAGGATTACCTGCTTTTAAGGGATCTACAAAACGCTTTCCCATTGCCAAGATATGGCGCATATTAAAGCACTAAACTCCCAAGGAGTGTGTCAATCCTTCACGAGGGAATAAAAATAAGAGATGTACGAACCGAGATTCTATCGAGAGAAAATGCTCGCCAAAGGTTTAGTTTCTTTCCAGGTATTGGTGTCCGAAACCGACCTATACCTCAGTGCTAATGGAAATTTTTACCATCAAGCACTGGAAGCCGTTTTAAAATATCGCAAAGATTTGGAAGAGTTCATCGCCAAACACCCCATTTTTAAAACCACTCTCAAGCCTTATGACGTTCCCGATTCGGCTCCAGAAATAGTCAAAAGTATGGCTGAGGCGGCTAGGAAAGTCGATGTGGGACCCATGGCCGCCGTGGCCGGTGCCATCGCGGAGTTCGTGGGGCGAGATTTATTGAAATTTTCACGGGAGGTCATCGTTGAAAACGGCGGAGATATCTTCATCAAGACCAGGAAACCCCGAAAGATTGCCATTTACGCTGGAGATTCTCCATTGAGCAACAAAATTGCCATCGAAATTAAGCCGGATCAAACACCCTTGGGGGTCTGCACTTCAGCTGGGACTCTCGGTCACTCCTTAAGTTTTGGGGAAGCCGATGCGGTGGTCGTTTTATCTCAGGATACTTGTCTGGCCGATGCAACCGCCACAGCCATTGGCAATCAGGTGCACAGGCCCGAGG
Organism: Actinomycetota bacterium; assembly: GCA_030018275.1. Lineage (NCBI taxonomy): Bacteria > Bacillati > Actinomycetota > Actinomycetota bacterium. The sequence continues at coordinate 11,050 of JASEGB010000022.1, forward strand.
ATATCGATAGGGCGCTAACTTATGCTCAGACAATCGTTGGACTCATGGGTGTTGTCATCATAAAGGGCAATAAAATGGGAGTCTGGGGTGATCTGGAGATATCACCTTTGTAAGTGGTCTAACCAATAATTATTATACGTGGGCATAAATCTTAAACAGTAGTTTCAAATTCAAAATTTAAAACTCAAAATGAAAAATGACAATGTAAAATTCAAAATTAAGTCCTATGTCCGACGGAGATACTTATGGAACTGTTCTGCATATTCCCTGCAGTTGTAAGGTGACTAAACGAGGCATCTGGGATTTGACTCGGACTTTGAAAACAAGAAACATGGAATTTAGGCGCCGGTACATTTTAGTGTTGCTATTTTGATCTTTCACGAACTTTTTTCATGTATTTAAAGATGTTTTTCCAGCATTTGAGGCTTTCTATTTGAATATCTGGCTACTCATTAGCGATTAAAATTTCTTTATGATCGCCTTGGCTCCCATGACAGGGAAATTGATCGCCGAACTGGTTGTCAAGGAAAGACCATCGATATCCTTGGATGAATTCGGTTTGGAGCGGTTCAAATAAGCTTTGAGCCATCAGTTTCCAGCCATCAGCTTTCGGCTCTGAGCGGAGGGAAAGACTGAATTGCCATGTCTTACAGGGAATTTGAATTAAGCTACGGGCATCAAAAGATAAAATTCTCGATTCGGGATGAAAATCTTCTGGGCGTGATTCAAGCGAAAAAGATGTCACCTCTACCCAATCCTCGAGAGAGGGTGAGGGAGAGCTTAAGGAATCCCGATAATTTTCCTCCTCTCTCTGAAATAATCAAGCCAGGGGGGAGGATAGCCATCCTGGTCTCGGATAGGACCAGGGCAGCGAAATCCGATCTTATATTATCCGCATTATTGGATGAGCTTAATTCCTCGGGTGTTCCCAATGAAGATATCTTCATAACCTTTGCCACGGGTACCCATCACAGACATACGAGGGAGGAGCAGCAACAAATTGTGGGCGAAGAGGTTTCTGAGAAAGTGACTCTCTACGACCATGTTTGCAACGATCGAAATAATCTCAAATATGTGGGCACCACGAGTAGGGGGACGAGGGTCGAACTCAATAGGCAAGTACTTGAAGCTGACAGGATAATCCTCACGGGGACCATTGTTTACCACTATTTTGCGGGTTTCGGGGGTGGAAGAAAAAGCATCCTCCCCGGAATAGCTTCCTTTGAAGCCATACAATCCAACCATCGACTCGTCTTAAATCCTGGTAAGGGTAGGAACCCCCTCGCCAGGACGGGCATACTCAATGGAAATTCCGTCCATGAGGATATGGTTGAAGCTGCGTCCATGGTCAATCCCGATTTTCTGTGCAATGTGGTTTTAAATGATGATGGGGAATTGTCGGGAATTTTCGCTGGGCATTGGAGGAGGACTCATGAGAAAGGTTGCCGTTTCGTAGATGAGCATTATAGGGTCAAAGTCAGCGAAAAGGCCGATTTAGTCGTGGTGAGCTGTGGGGGACATCCCATGGATGTAAACTTCGCTCAGTCCCACAAAGCCATGGACAATGCCTCTTTCATTCTTCGGGACGGGGGAGTGATGATTCTTTTGGCTGAGTGTGGCGAGGGCTATCCTTCACCTGAGTATCGTAAGTGGTTGAAGTATCGATGCAAGGAAGAGATCGAGGAGGTTTTACGGGAGAGGTTTTCCATTCCCGGACATACTATATACTCCGCCATGGAGAAGGCGGAGAGATTTCACATCATTCTGGTGACCGAATTAAACCCGAATGATGTGCATCGCCTGGGGTTGACTCCGGCGAGCTCAATCGAGGAAGCTTTGGGCATCGCTCGGGCCGAATTGGGGGAAGCCCCATCTGCTTATGTCATGCCCCGAGGATACACCACTCTGGGGACAGTCCCCACATAATCTTTCTACCTCGAATAATTAAGTAAATTTTTCAAATTTCTCTCAACTTGTCTCTTTACCCAAAAACTTGTCTCGCTTTCTTTTTTAGTTTATACTTTCCCCTAAAATTGCTATTTAACTTTCAAATTGTCACCGATTTCTCACGGGAGAGAGGAAATGCCAAGAAAGTCCAGGGGAATACTCTTTGAGGGAATTTATCATGTAACTTCGCGAGGAAATAATCAGTCATCAATTTTTCTGGACGATACCGATAAAATCAAATTTTTGGATATGGTCGCTGGCTATAAGAGGAAATTTGCTTTTAGGTTATTTTCTTACGCTCTTTTGACTAACCATTTTCACTTGCTCATTTCCTTGGGATATCCTTCGGACTCCCAAGTTCCCCTTTCCAAGATAATGGGATGCCTTCTCACATCTTATTCCACGTATTTTAACAGAAGACATAATCGCTCTGGCCACGTTTTTCAAGGTCGATATGGTTCAAGGCGAGTTGAGAACGATGCCTATCTTTTGCAGGTTATCCGCTATATCCATTTAAATCCAGTGATGGCTGGCTTGTGTGAGCAGCTCGAAGATTGGCGTTTTTCAAGCCATCGTTGTTACTTGGGATTTGAGGATGATCCTCTGGTTGATAAGGAAGAAATGCTCTTCTTATTTGCCAAACGTCCCACCGTGCAAATTAAAAGGTATGAAAATTTCATTCATGATGGCTTGAAGTTACTTGAAGCTATGAAGATCTCATTCGAGGAGAAATTTGGTCTCGATTGAAGAAAATGCAAGGTAAATGTATTGGGGAGGGACTGTCCCCTAAAATATCAGTAATAATCCAACACATGTGGGCACGGATCCGATGATGAGTTTTGAGAGTTCGACATCATGACCTGTGAATTTTGCCGCCGGATAGATGGAAAAGGATGACACTGCGACTATAATGGCAATTTCCAAGGCTCCCACAAGGAACTTCACTAGGGCAACCCGATTTCTACTGATGGGTTTTGAAAGCAGGAATTCCATCGTTTGCTTTGAGGCTTCCGAGGCGAATAATCCCATACCCATCAAAATGGCCAGAATCGTACCGAATTGGTAGAGATTCTTTCCAAACCACTGGGACCAGATATAGAAATCATACTGCTTCTCCATAAGCTCAATTTGTGCAAGGGCTTCTTTTGGCAAGGGGAAAGGCACAGTCTTTAGGGTCTCTTTGAGAAATTCTTTGAAGAGCCACTCATAGAGCAAGGGCAAGCTTGCTGCGAAAAGCACGAAGACGATGAGTCCAATGATGAACCGCCATCTTGATTCCCTGAGCTCCTTCCAAAACATTATTTCTCATCTCCCTTAACTTCTTCCATGAAGATATCTTCCAGGTTCAGATCTATTACCTCCAGGGCGAAGAGGGGCTGTTTCTGGAGTTCGGCGAGGACGAGGTTACATCCCCGTCGACGGTTAGGAGATAACCCCTTTCTTCTCTTTCCACCTTGGTCACAGCCGGAATGGCATTGAGTTCAGTTGGTTCGATTTCCTTTTGGAAAACCACTCTTACCCTCTTTTCTTTAAGCTTTAACTCTTCCATGGGGCTCACTTTAACTAACTTTCCCTTGTTGATTATGCCAACCCAGTCGGCTATTCTTTCCACGTCATTTAAGATGTGAGATGAGAAAAAAATAGTCCTTTCGGCTTCGGTGAGTTCTTTTTTTGACCGACGAAGGTCCCTCTCCCTGGGACTGTGCTTATTACTCCCTCTCGTTCCAGCTCTTGATAAGCTTTTGCCACGGTATTGGGATTGATGGTTAAGTCCACGGCGAGTTGTCTAACCGTGGGCAACCTATCGCCGGGCACGAGCACCCCCGAGGCAACGGCGCGTTTAACCTGGTTAACGATCTGCAAGTATATGGGAAGAAACCCTAAATGACTCATGATACACGATCCAAAGTGCACGTTAAAACATTTTTATCCGATGTTCTATTATCTCAACTTTGCTATCGATCTTTTTCTCAGACCCAACTTCCCTGACAACTACCTCATCTTCTTCCCAATTTAAGGGCTTTTTAAGATATTTATCCACCTTGACCACCTTACCAATTGAGACCCATTTATCACCGTATTCCTCATATTCAGCTTCCTCTCCGGAAGGAGGTCCAATCTCCACTGGAGGCAAAACTCTTGTGACTGTTCCTTCAAGGATGATGGAGGAGGATTCCACAAGGGAGGAAAGTCCTCTTATCATATCCTCGGGAGACATTTTTCCGATTTTTGAGAGAGGTACCTCTTCGGCGAATTTATACTTTTTGGTAGTGTCAAGATAATTGTGTAAATTCCTTCAAGGGTTTCTTCTCCCACTTAGA
>JASEGB010000023.1 GCA_030018275.1 Actinomycetota bacterium
TTTTGAATTTTGGATTGTCATTTTACAGTTTTCATTTTAAATTTTGAATTTGAGACGAGCTTAATTAAGATTTATGTCTAGCCTACAGTTATAAACCATTTGACTACTTCGTTACCATTGAGGTTCCAGATGGTCTCTCAGCTTTTTAAGAAAGGGTTGCAACCAACAACCAGATCCAAATCCAGAAAAGCACTAGGAGAAAAACGGCGATGAAAGTATAAAGGATCAGCCTCTTAGTGCTTAGGGTTTTTTCTGCCTGCCTATGGGGTGAGAGAGATTTTTGTTTCATATGGTAATATATCCCTTCCTATTGTGAATTTTATCACAAAATCCCTCTCATTTAAACACTTGATCGCTAAACCTTGAATTTCGAAAATATTGAGGGTAAAGACTAGCAGATTCTGGGAAGTTGCTCACCAACGAGCATGTCTAGGATTCGAGTGGCTCCAATTGCAGTTTTAACGATTACTTTGCCTCTTGGATTGGGAATGACCTCTCCTATGATTTGAGCTCCCTTGCCGTATTTGTTCCTTTGCATCACCCTTATAACTTCGTCGGCATCTTTGGGATCGACTATGGCTACTAATTTCCCTTCATTGGCGACGTGGAAGGGATCATAGCCCAACATTTCACAAGCTCCAAGAACTTCTTCCTTTATGGGAACTTTTTGCTCCTCAATGAATATCCCCACATTGGATTGGGTAACGAATTCATTTAAGGTGCTGGCTAATCCCCCTCTCGTGGGATCTCTAAGACATCTGATTGCCCTTGTCACCTGGAGCATCTCTGCAATCAAGTGATTTAGGGGTGCACAATCGCTTTTAATTTGAGTTTTAAATTCCAATCCCTCTCTTTGGCTGATCACCGCGATTCCGTGGTCGCCGATGGAGCCCGAGAGGATAACCTTGTCACCGACCCGCGCATTCGAGCCAGAGATATTGATACCTTCGGGAATTATTCCAACGCCCGTGGTATTGATGAATAGTTTATCCGCTCCCCCTTTTTCCACAACCTTGGTGTCTCCGGTAACCACGATCACGCCCGCTTCCTCAGCCGCTTTAACCATGGAATCCAGGATTTTTTCCAGATCGGAGAGTGGAAGGCCCTCCTCTATGACGAAGGCGGCGCTGATATATTTGGGCATGGCACCACTTACCGCTAGGTCATTCACCGTTCCGCAAATGGCGAGCCTGCCAATGTCCCCGCCATTGAAGAAAAGGGGGTTGACCACATATGTATCTGTGGTAAAGGCAAGATTTGAATCGCCCAATTTAAACATGGCCATGTCATCCAATTTGGCGAGGATGGGATTGTGGAATTTCTTGAGAAAGATTTGGCTCACTAGATCGTGCATCAACTTTCCACCACTACCGTGAGCCAACAATATTTTCTCGTTCTTCACCACTAAAACCTCACTTATCTGTTCACCAACGCCTTACCCGTGCCATAGCGATAATATGCTGCACAAGCACCTTCTGAAGAGACCATACATGGTCCAATGGGCCTTTCAGGAGTGCAGGCCTTCCCAAACAATTTACACTGGTAGGGAAATTTGACCCCTCTTAAAATCTCTCCGCAGCTGCAACCTGGAGGATCATCCTTCGGGGGAGGAACATCAACATCAAAGATTTTATCCGCATCGAAGTCGGAGTACTCTTCCTTGAGCTTGAATCCACTATTTGGGATAATACCGATGCCTCGCCAATCGGCATCGCAAACTTCAAAGACTTCATCGAGAATCTTCAGGGCCGTTGTGTTTCCCTCGGAGCGAACGCTTCTTTTATATTGCACTTCGACCCTAGCTTCACCATTTTCTGCCTGTCTTACCAGCATGTATATTGTTTGAAGGACATCCAAAGGCTCAAAGCCCGAAATGACGCAGGGAATACCGTGTTCTTCCGCGGCGAATTCGTAGGGTTTACTTCCTATGATGGTACTCACATGTCCAGGGCAAATAAATCCATGAAGTTTTACTTCCCCAAGGCTTAAAAGCGCCGCCATTGCCGGTGGAATAAGCTTATGACGGGCCAGAACGGAGTAATTTTTGAGTTTTCGCTTTTTTGCCTCTAATATAGAGAGGGCAATGGTGGGGGAGGTGGTTTCAAATCCCACCCCGAAGAAGATCACTTTTTTATTCGGATTGTCATCGGCGATCTGTAAAGCATCGAGGGTGGAATAGACCACTCTTACGTCTACACCTTCGGCCTTCTCTGCAGAGAGACTCGAATAAGGACTGGGGACTTTCATCATGTCACCGAAGGTTGCAAGAATGACTCCGGGTTGCCGGGCGAGCCAAATGGCCTTATCGATATCCTCATTGGCCGTGACGCAGACGGGACACCCCGGACCGGAGAGCAATGTCACGGTTTTGGGCATCACCTGTCTTATCCCGTTTTTGGAGATGGTAACGGTATGAGTGCCACAGACCTCCATAAGATTGACTGGTGTATGGGAGATTTTCTTGATATTTTCAATGACCTTTCGGGCCAGGGCTGGGTCTCGATACTCACTCAGGTATTTCACTGAATGCCTCCAGGAGTTTTAGAGTCTCCTGAGCCTCCTTCACGTCCAGAATTTGAATGGCAAATCCAGCATGGGCAATGACATAGTCTCCTACCTTTGCTTCTGGAACCAACTGCAAGCTTGCTTTCCTTACAATGCCCCCGATTTCAATATCCGCTATTTGGCGTTCGTCAATTTTGACGATCTTTGCCGGTATGCCTAAGCACATATGATTTTCCCCGTTTAAGCAGTTTTCCCTTTAATTCTGTGTTTTTAGTCTATCAGTTCTTTTAATCTTGCTCAACTTTCTCCTCTTTTAATTCTTCCCATTCTCCTCTCTTTTAAGTCTTTCCAAGGCCCTCTTGGCGGGGTCATAATGGGGGTCGATGGTCAATATTTCCTTCCAAATGGAATACGCCTTCTCCTTTTGGCCGATTCTTTCATGACATTCAGCAAGCAAGACTCTGGTGGAGATATCTTGTGGATCCATCTTGGCCACTTGGTCAAGATGGATTATGGCTTTGGTATATTCTTCTTGGTTATAGTGGATTAAACCCAGTTCCAAGTGGGCTTGTTTATCCTTTGGGTTGAGTTCTATTGCCCGTTGGTAAGCGGCAATGGCTTGTTCGATTTGCTCTGTTTTGTTGTAACAATAGGCCAGATAACTATGGGCTGTGCTGAATTTTGGATCCAAAAGGATTGCCCTTCTATAATGGGTAATTGCTTTATTGTACATTTGATTCTCAGAGAAGGAGTAGGCACGAGTAAAACTTTGGAAGGCAATGAATGGTCTCAATGCTACAATCGCCAACCCTATGGTGAGCAAGGTCATAATTACCCTATCGCGCTTTGAGACTTTGGATGCGATGTGGATGTACTCATGTACTCTATCCATCTGAATTTTCACCCCCAACTCTTAACTGTAATATTTATGCACATTAGTAACACTTATATTGTTTAGGGCATCCTTCCGAGTGCTAGCTGCTGCGAGCCTACTCGCTGCTCTCTTAAGGGCGAACACCTTCCATAAGTTCGGGTCGGGCTGTTGCCGCCGCTGTTCGAGCCTTGCTCGTTTAACGGTTCTCTTAAGATGCACTCTCCAGGATAACCCCAAATTACTATAAATTCTCAAGATGGTGTAACAATGTCTGCGATCAATACACCTAACTCCAAACTTCCAACTCCTAACTCTAAAGCTAGGCCAACCAAAATAAATCCAAACTTACTAGAATCAGTAAAATACTGCTAACGATTTGAAAATATTCCTTCCAGGAATAGGCTCTCTCAGTTAAGGGTTTTATGACACTTGTTAAAGTCCCCGCAATCAAGATGGGCACGCTTTGACCAAGCGCGTATGTTAGAAGTAGGAAGAGACCCCAAAGGATTTTCCCAGCGGTCACCATATAACTGCTTATTAACATGAGTGCGGGAGCGCATGCGGGACAGGTCGGTGCTTCGAAAAAGATAAATCCCAAACCTAGAAGATAAGCTCCCAAAAGTCCCAGCTTCCTTGAAGGTTTTTGCAAAGAAAGGTTGGGTATAGGTGGGTGGATGAAGCCAAGCATGTAAAGTCCCAGAATGAGAGAGACCGTTCCCATAGCTAAATAAAGAATTGTGCTTAAGGTAGCTATTTTGCTTAAGGTCATGCTGGCCATTCCAATGACGATTCCTATAATTAAATAGGTGGTGAGCATCCCCAGAACAAAGAGTAAGGTGATGGCAAATATCCTTCTTCTCGAGGAATAGCCCATCCCCCCTATATATCCAATTAGGATAGGTAATTCCATGATGGCGCATGAGCCCAGACTGACAATTATTCCGGCGATAAAGACGGCTCCGAAAGCAAGCAGGGAAGGTGTTTTGATCGCTTCTACGACGAGGTTTTGCAATCTCAACCCTGTTTCCTCCTATAAAGTTACCCTATGTCTATCCTTGAGTTCACCTAATTTCCCCTTATTCCAGCGGGTTGTTCTGGAGAAATATCCGGTGATCCGGGTTATCCCCTCTACATCCTCAGAACCACAGTAAATGCAGCTATCCAGCAGTCCTCGAGTGATTTTTCTACAATTAAGGCATGAGGTGAATTCGGGCGAGAAAGCTATCTGAGAGTTATGGGTATTTTTGAATACTTTTGTAACGAAATTGGCGATGGACTCCGGAGGTGGTTGAGCCTCTCCCAACCAGATATGAGAGAGCCAACCAGCTTCGATTAAGGGATGGAACATCCCTTCGATGGTCACGCGCTCTGTGGGATCGATTGGAGCTCCCACATTGAGATATGTGGAATTGGTATAGTAAATTTCACCCAAATCTATATCTCCTTTAACAAGTCGTGAGGCTTCCTTTGGGAAGTGCCTCATGTCCAGCGTGGCAAATCTGTAAGCCACGTGCTCCGCGGGTGTCTGCTCCAAAACGAAGCGCAGACCATATTTTTTTGATAGTTTATTGGCCGTGAGTTTCATATGGGAGATAATCTTCAGTCCGAATTTAAGAGCCTCTTCGCTTTCATGGAGTTCCCTACCGGTATGTGTCTGCACAAGTTCATTCAATCCGACGATTCCGAAAAGGTGTGTGGCTCGATGCATGCGAAGATAGGGTTCTCCATCGAGCTCGATGGCCAGTAGTGCCAGCGGTCCCTTTTCGCCCATTCTTAGGAGCTTTTCAAGAAAGGCTCTCTTTTGAAGATGAGCCTTGGCGGCGAGCTCCATGAGTTGTGTAATTTTATCGAGGAGCTCCTCCTCTTTTCCCTTGCTCAGATAAGCCACTCGCGGCAGATTGATGGATACATTTTGCAGGGCGGAATATCTCATCCTCCAGGGTTGCTTTGCCTCGGCCAAATCTGCTGAATCGAGCTCAAAAGCCAACCTACAACAATTGTGTGTCACAATTCCGTTTGGGAGTTGAAAGAAGGGATTATTGCCATCAGCCATTTCAAAGTCGTAGACGTATCCAGAATAAGGTTCTCGTTTAATGGATTTGATCTTTAAGAAATTTAAATGTCTGTTTCGAGACCCTTTTGTAGTTGGCATATAATCTCCGGATTTAAGCTCTATGGAATGAGTAACGGAGATGGTACCATTTTGGAGAACCAAGGATGGGTGCTTGGGTGTCACTTTAATTGAACTACCATCTTCGAGCTCAATCTCGAGAATCTCCCCAGAGTAGTATCGCTTAAGAATTCCTTTGGCTGCTTTAAATTTTGACAAGCCATTTTCGATTGAGAGCACTTCTAAATTCTTCAAATTTTTCCATCCTTCTCCATCTCCATCAATTTTGTACACATCTTCAATGGAAGAATAATAAATAGTCCCACTATTTTTTGTCAGAACTTCGGTATCTTTGGTTAAGCACTCATTTATGCGGTAAGTATCGCCGCGGTCGAAAACGAAGTAGGTATTGCCCTTAAGGCTGGCCACCTCCGAAATATGGTTGAGGAACCTTTCATGTCCTGGGGTTTCAAAGAATTTTGAAGTAATGTGGAGCAAGGGTTTGGGGAAGAAAAAGGGCTTCCCCTCGGCATCTCCTTCTTTATATACATCGAAGAGAGCCCAGACGAATTTTTGTGCCTCCTTTAGGTAATCTCGGTAGGTCTTTCCGGTATATTCTCCACCCGGACCGATTGCAGGCACATCCTCAAAATGCCTTGGAACCTCCCAGTACAAGTTGAGATCACTAAAAATCGTGTTATGAGCGAATATCCCTTGAGCGGTTAGGAAATTCTCCGTTCCTTCGACACTTATGTCGTAAACGAATCCATGATAATTTATCTTTTCCATCGCTTTTACCTTAACTGGCAATAGATTGATCGCCCTTCTCAAAATTTCAAGAGCTTTTTGAAGTTTCTTTGTTTGTGTAAGAATCATATTACATACGTGCTGAGCTGTTTGTGGGTTTTTGTGCAAGAATCTAACGTCGAGATTTCTTCCACCCTCATTCCAGGTGGAAGAAGATCTCATCACAAGAGGCATACCTAATTTATTCATTGCTTTTTTGATGAACTTTGGTGCGTCCTCTGCAATCAAGGACGTTGTCGTTAAATATGGACTTTTGATGGGTAATTGACCTCCATTAAGTTTAGTAAGAAGCAAGCGACGGTTACGGCGGGGTATTTCAAGGTCATCGATGGCTTGATAAGTGGAGCGGAAAAGATCCAACCTAGCGAAGGATTCAATCACTTTAAGCTCAGGTTCAAGTTCCAGGAGGATTTTAGAAACGCTGTTATAAAGGTCTAAAATTGTGGAAAATCTCAATGAGCGTTTATTGGAGCGGAGGTCGTATTTCCTAATGGGTATTTTGCCCGTTATGAGGCTTTTGAGAACCTTTTTAATTGCACTATAGTCGTAACCCTTTTGATCATAAGTTTTCTTAAGATTTTTCCTTCTTTTTCCTTCTTTTTCCTGATGGAGAAAGCGAACTTTAGAGAAAGCTTCTCTTCCGATGGTTATTTCAATGGATGGATAAGCGGTTTTTACTTGTCTCCCATGGATAACTAATTTAGCTGGATTTTTCATTCGTTGTCTAATGGATGGAATTATCCCGATTTTCAGATAGAGTAGCCAAATTTGGGAGGCCAATTTGCGTGAAATGGTGCTGCAACCTATTTTCCTTTTAATGATCCAGCCGTCACCCGATAGATATGCGGATAGAAATGCTTTGGTTACCTTCTCCGAACCAAATAGGATAATTGAAGGAATTTCTTTAGAAAGAGCGTTTTTACCACACAACTTCTCAAAAAGGGCTCGATGAGTTATGCCCCCAAAGATCAATACTTTCTCGTCGTGATCGATTGTTTTTAAGCCAAAAACCCGTTCAGTGCATATTCTTACATCCTCTTTTATGACTTTATGAGGAGCGGTAATATGTACTCTTACATTATTTTTGGAGGTCCTATGTCCCTCACTAACATAATATCCAAGAAGCCTTGCAAATTCGCAATTTAATTGAACAAATCTAGGAACACTCAATGCCTTTTTAGCACTATTTATATGTTTACTCAAAGCAAGTTTGCATTTAAGGGGGACTTTCTTGATAGCTTCAACCTTAAAGGCCTGATTACCGGTTATATAGTAGAGGGAGTAACATGAATTCATTTTAGTGTATCCATAGAGTATGGGAAGTAAATCGATTTTGTCCCCAAAGTCGTACAGCTCGGGAAGTTTAATTTCTTTTGGCGTCAAGATCGTCTGAGGTTTTTGTTCGGGAGAGATTTCCACGGCTTCGCCTTCCTTACTAAAGGTGAATACCGAATGGTCTTCGGTTATTTTTATTTCTTGACCTAAACCCGTTTTGATCTTAATTAATCTTCCTCGAGATTTGTGTCTGGAAACTGCGTATATTCTTGCAAGTCTGGATTGACCTGTTTTTCTGTCAAAACTAATGGCGTAATATCGATCCTCTTCGATATTTCTTAATTCTGATTCCTTCGAATTATCTTTGTTTCTTCCAAAGAAGCTATCTATAAATTCTCCAATGGGAATGGTTGTTAGCGTATTTTCCCATTTGTCATAGATGAAGATTTCTTCGTCGTGTGCCAAACTTTGGCCTCCTCTGGCTACGCTTTGCTGGGAGAGCTCGAATATCATCATCTGTGCCAATTGATGAATTTCCTTATCGCTTAAACCCACCAGATAAGGGGCAAAGAATAGATTCACTGCGTCCCAGCCGATGGCTCCGGCGAAATGTCCCTGGAGGGCTGCGGACATCTTTATCATCTGTTCCAGAAGGACCTCGGGGTGTCTGGCGGGCTTAGCGGTGGCCCAGAATGGCAATTTCAACCCGAATTTCTTGATGTATTCCAAATTTTGCCCCGAACAATTGTGGACTAAGATACCATTGCAAAGGAAAGTACCACTCTCCGTTGTGAGATCATAAACGTATTCTTCATTGAGTGTTAATGATTTAATATCGGTGATGGGAGAGTATAAATCATTTTTTATAGCCTTCTCGTATAAGGGCTTGATTTGTTTAGTTTTTAAACTGGAAGATAAAATTTGGTTTTGTCCGGTGTTGTGTCTGATATAAAGATAACTGTCTGAGTCGTTATGAATGGTGAAGCCTTCATTGAAGATTCTTTTCAGCTCACTGAAGGAGACATCAAATTTTTCTACTTTGGTAGCTCCAGATACTGGTACATTTATTTTATTGATATATAGGTCATCAACCCCGTCTACCTTGAGCAATTCGTTGATCAAACTTAGTTGGTTTGAATTACCTTGTAATTTTAAAGATGGGGTGTGAAACATATCCCCCAATTTTAATTGCTCAGCTTTTTTAATTATGAAATTCTCGCCGAGGGTCACGATCATTGGGTGATCGGTGGTTACAATAACACTTCGCCCGTTCTCGGTTCTGATCCAAAGCATCCGTTTGGAGCTTTTGTGGCGGAGGACGCACTTTAAGGCTGTCCAACCATCTTTATCCAAGATGAGAGCATCTTTAATAATCCCACTTTCGTAACCATTTTCTCTGTATTTGAGCGTAGCGTTTTCAAAGAGTTGCTTAAATGAATGGACATGGATTTTACCATTTTTCTTAATTACCACAGTCTCGTCTCCTAAGAACGAGTATGGTCTGTCTGGGTATCCTAGATCGTGGAGATGAATATCTCCGCGCATATGAGCATCGGCTACATCCTGGGAGAAGACTTTTGCCAGGGCAAACTGCTTCTTAATCTGCTCCGCAAGGACCAGATTCGATGCCTCGGGGTTATGAGGGATGTTGGCATTCTCCTTGCTGGGATATAGAATGGCTTGTTCTGTATCGTAGAGGGGCACACCTAGGCGGGCGTGTTTTTTCCTAGCTTCTTCGAGACCATACTCGACCAATTTGGTGTCCACGAGCTCTCGGATGAGAGAAGCGGTAACGGTGGTAAGCTTCGAGGAGATGATTTGCTCCTCAACTTCCTGGCTTATCTTTTCGGCCAGACTCCGCTCTATATCGGTTTCTCTGATCAGAGCTTCAACGATCTTTTTTCTATCCCACTTTTCAATTTCATCTTTTGAGGTTCTGACATATATAATGGGTTGGGAGCTTTTATCCTTCCGTGACATCTTTCTCCCCTATTCCTTGGATTAAATTTTCATCCTTGCAGATTTCATTTGCCACCACCACTTGTCCCAATGATATCCCTCCATCATTAGCTGGAACTTTTTTCTGTATAAAGACCTCAAATCCTTCCCCTTCAAGTCTTCTGGGTAGCTTGGTTAGGAGATAAACATTCTGAAAAACGCCACCACTCAAAACCACTTTATTCAGACCCTCTCGCTCCCTCATCCGCTTACAAATATCCAAGACGAATTCCATCACGGTGTTGTGGAACTTCGCCGCTATCACGGGCACGGGAACTCCATTTTCCAGGTTCCTGACCACACCCTCAATGATCGGCTTTGTGTCAATAACCATTCGATGGTCGATAGTCGCTCCTCGCCCCTCGCCCGGACGGGCGCCCGTATGGGCGTCCTTCGCCTGTATTTCAAAGGGGTAGCTTTCTTCAATGCTGGGGTCTGCTACCATCTCCAGTTCCACGGCGGCTTGCCCTTCATAATCGATTTCATCCCTGATCCTCGTCAGAGAGGAAACTGCATCGAATAATCTGCCACAACTGGAGGTAAGGGGAGAATTAATCTTTTTATCGATTTGCCTCTTCATTATGTTTACCTCGGTCTCATCCAAGAATTTTAAGAAATCAATCTTAAAATCCCTGTAATCTTCACCGAAGAATGAATACAAAAAGCCGAAAGCCATTCTGTATGGTTTTTCGATGGCAGCCGCTCCACCGGGTATGGGAACGTATCTTAGGTGACCGACTCGCTCAAACCCCTCCCAATCGGCGATGAGGATTTCTCCTCCCCAGATTGTGTCGTCCGTCCCGTATCCCAAACCATCAAAGGATATCCCAATGACCTTGTCTTTCACTTCATTTTCTACCATGCAGCTGACTATGTGGGCATGGTGGTGTTGAACCCCCACCAATTTTACGTCCTTTAGGGATAAAGCATATTTCGTTGAGAGATACTCGGGGTGAAGGTCATAGACGACTATCTTGGGATCGATCCTGAAAAGTCTCTTGTAAAGTTCAAGGGTGGTTTCAAAATGTTCGAAGGTCTCCAGGTTTTCCATATCCCCGATGTGCTGACTGACGAAAGCGTAATTTTCATGTGTCAGGCAGAAGGTGTTCTTAAGCTCTGGTCCGCAGGCTAAAATTTCCTTAACTTTAAAGGGTAGGCGAATTGGGAAGGGGGCAAAACTCCTCGCCCTCCGGATCATGATCAACTCACCATCGATCACCCGCACCACCGAGTCATCGTATCTCGAATAAATGTCTCGGTTATGCATTAGGAAATAATCGGCGATATGCCCCAGCCTCCTCAGAGCCTCTTCATTCTCCATGGCAATGGGCTCTTCACTTATGTTCCCGCTGGTCATGATGAGTGCCATACCTGATTCCTTGAGCAGGATGTAGTGAAGCGGCGTGTAAGGAAGCATTACCCCAAGGTAGTTATTATTGGGAGCCACCAAGGGGGAGATGGAGGTCTCGGGTTTCTTGAGGAGAAGCACGATCGGTCTCTGGGGACTTTCGAGTATCTTCTCCTCATCATCTGAGACGAAACAGTGTTTTCTGATTTGTTCCACATCGTGGAGCATGATGGCAAGTGACTTGCCGGGTCTTCTCTTTCTAACTCTCAAGGTTTCCACGGCTTTATCGTTCTCCGCATCACAAGCCAGATGAAATCCGCCCAGCCCTTTTATGGCTACGATCTTTCCCTCTCTCAGCAGTTTGATGGTCTCCGTGATGGGATCCTCACATCGAATCACACTCCCGACTCCCGCCCCGACAGGCGCCTCAGACGAGCCGCATGGCCGTCCGTGCGACCCCCGACTCATCACTAGTTGAAGGGAGGGTCCGCACTCGGGACAAGCATTCGGTTGAGCATGGAAACGCCTGTTTGTGGGGTCATCGTATTCCGCCTGGCAATTGGGGCACATCTTGAATTTCTTCATGGTGGTTTTTGGTCTGTCATAGGGAATGTCTTCGATGATGGTAAAGCGAGGACCACAATTTGTGCAGTTGATGAAGGGATATCGGTGTCGTCTATCATTTGGATCGAACAATTCCTCCAGGCAATCATCGCAAATGCAGATATCTGGAGATATCAATAGGAATTGCTCTTGCTCCTCTACGCTGTGTTTGATGATGAAGGAGGAGTAGCCCGTGGCGGGAAGAGATTCCACATCGATGCTTTCTACCCTGGCCAGGGGTGGAGCTTTGGCCTCAATATCCTCGACGAAGGCTTCTAAATCCTTCTTTTCGCCTTCTACCTCTATGATCACTCCTTTGGAGGAATTGAGGACCCATCCGGTCAACTTATGTGAGTGAGCAAGCTGATAGATGAAAGGTCTAAAGCCCACCCCCTGAACTACTCCCTTAACTACGACGTGAAATCTGCTCTTGGGCATCTTCCTCAACTTCCGGTGGATTTTTCTACCTGGAATTAGCACTATTCTAAATCACTTTTTTCTTCATTCCAAGTCGTACTTGGAAATTTCTGGGAAAGACTACTAGCTGTATTGCTATTTCTCAAAGATTGCATCAAGGGGACTTGTTATCCTTGATAGGTTTTTCCGTGATACACGGGTGTAAATTTGGGTGGTTTTAGGGCTGGAATGCCCCAGTAATTCCTGGATATAGCGCAGGTCAATACCAGACTCCAAAAGGTGTGTTGCAAAAGAGTGACGTAAGGTGTGAACAGTAGCTGGCTTGATAATCCCAGCCTTATTAAGTGCCTGTTCAAAAATATGTTGCACAGAACGCTCCGATAGGTGACTCCCTTCCTTGGCACCCGGAAATAGCCATTTTTTAGGATGATATTCCCTGTAATAGTTACGAAGCTCTTCCAAGGCGACTTCGGAGAGAAGTGAATATCGATCCTTTTTGCCTTTGCCTTGCCTTATTCTTATAAGCATCCTGTTACTGTCAATATCACTCACTTTGAGCCGAACAACCTCACTTACTCTTAGGCCGGAGGAATATGTCAGGAGAAGAATGCATCGATGTTTGATATTTTTGACCGCATCAAATATTTTCCTTACTTCTTCCGGACTTAAAATTCCGGGAAGCCTTCTTTCTTTTCTGGGTCGCCTGATTGATTTTGTAAACCATTTTTGATTTAGCACTTCAACGAAGAGAAAGCGGATTGCGCTGTGCGCAAGATCGAGAGAAGAACGGGACACTTTTTCATTTTCAATCAAATGCAAGAAGTAGTTCTTGATTTGGGCATCCTTGAGGTGCGTAATATCATTATTAAAAAACTGAATGAAACTTTTAATATGACTTTAAATATGCTTTCACAGTCTTTGGGCTATACTTTCGTATTTTCAGTTCTCTTGCAACATCTTGTAGGCAGTTCATAGTGAAAACTCCGCACTATACCAGGAGATTCGTATTGAGATAAAATTCCATTTAAGTAGAATAAGCGAAAGAATACATATTGTCAACGTGAAAATTAAACGGAATTCGCTTATTCTGTAGTTAGGCGACATTGCAAATAGGGGGTTATGAGTATAATAGAAAGATCTCTTCTTTATTATTATACCAGGTGATATAAATGGACATTATAATAAATATTGATCACTGGCTTTCTGCAATTGTGTTAAGTATTGGAATAGGGTTCTTCGGTGTTGGAATAGCGTTCATGATTCATGCTAGTCAGATAAAATCTCAAAATGAAGCTTTGAAGAGAGAAATTGAGAGATTAAAAATGGAGAAGCGCATACATGAACCAAGAGATATAACTGCTGATAAGGATTTAATACGTTTAGCCAGAGATTACAAAGGAATTAATGAAGTAAAAAAGATGGCTCACTACCAGGTTACCGTAGACCGTGATCTATTGCAAGGATTATTTGTCCGGGATGATAGCTTGGCCCGGCTAGTTGAGAACATAGTCAACCAGATACTCGATGCCCAAGCCGCCGAACAACTGAAGGCTAAGCCTTACGAACGCACCGAAGAACACCAGGGGTACCGCAACGGGCACCGGGATAAAGTACTTAAGTCGCGCGTGGGGGAACTTGCGCTTATGCTCCCCCGGCTGCGGCGTGGGTACTTCTTTAACGGAGCTCTTTGAGCGGTACCAGCGCCAAGCCGGGCGCTTTTGCTGGTGAGGATCGAGATGGTCGTAAACGGCGTATCCACCAGGAAGGTGAGGGCCGTTGTTGAAGAGCTGTGCGGCACGGAGTTCTCCAAATCCACCGTATCCAGCCTGTGCGAGGGACTGGACGACATCGTGAAGGAGTTAAACGAGCGAGATTTGAGCAGCCAGGAATACCCATTTCTCTTAGTAGATGCCCTCCTCATCCGGGTGCGCAAGGGCGGACCGGGTGCGGCTTTCAAGCGTACTTCTCGCCACTGTCCCAAGACACTGCAGGGCGAGCTGCACGGGCGGCTGCGGTTGATCTTCGACGCGCCGGATATGGAGACGGCCAGGCGGTTGCTTAAACGAAAGGATAGAGGCCTTTGGCGTAACGTTACGCCAAAAGCGGTGGAGCGGCTGAAAGCCGATTTCGAGGAGGCGATGGCGGTGATGGCGCTGCCAGAACGCTACCGGAAGCGGCTGCGCACCCGTTTTAAGCTGCATTTACCCGGGTATCGGCACTATTCACCTCCTTCTGCCGTTTTTCCGTGTTAGCCTTCCACTCCCAGTAATCCGCCATATCGAAAATACCGGGATCCAGAAGACCAAGCCTCATCAATCTCCACAAGCACCGCCCCGATCAGCCTCACAGCCGACTCCCCGTTAGGGAAGATTCGGATCACCCGCTCCCGCCGGCGGATCTCCTGGTTGAGCCGCTCGACCCCGTTGGTGGGGTGATCTTATCTGCCAGAGGGAATTTACACCAGAATTCGGACTTGACCATGTAAAAGTTCAAGCATAATTGGGATTTAAATTGGACTATTAACAAGTCAAGTTGACACTTTCTGACACTTTCGGTTTTCATTGTTC
>JASEGB010000024.1 GCA_030018275.1 Actinomycetota bacterium
AATTCTTGAGAATAGGCTGGTCAGAAGATTTCAAACATTTTTTAATTTTGGATTGTCATTTTGCACTTTTCATTTTGAATTTTGAATTTGAGATGAGCTTAATTAAGATTTATGTCTAGCCTATACTATCCTCCATCGACCATCCACTGAACTACCGTGACACGTCGATGACATCAACCGGTTCCGGTAGTGGCACGTTGAATATGTGACTCAAAATTCGTCTGGCTGCTGGAGCCGCTGTGGATCCACCATGCCCACCCTGCTCAACAAGGACGACAATGACGTATTGAGGATTATCCGCCGGTGCGTAGCATGCGAACCAGGCAAAGTCATCTTTGCCAAAGACCTGGGCGGTACCGGTCTTTCCGGCCACGGGTACGGGGAAGCCCGCAAAGGCTCCACTCGCCGTTCCTTGAGAGACCACTCTCTTCAGAGCAATTTGCGTGGCACCGATGATCCCCGGGGGCAATTCCAATTTTCCCAATTCCTGCGGTTTAAATTCATAGGAAACCCTGTCGTCTGGAGTTAAAAGAGCCTTGGCTACATGAGGCTTGTAAAGAATGCCGCCATTGGCGATTGCCGCGTAAGCATTGGCCATTTGAAGCGGGGTGACCAGCAAGTCGCCCTGTCCAATGGCCATATTTACCGTATCTCCTGGAAGCCAGACCCTGTATCGTGGATTATTCTTATATTGCTCCCTTTTCCAGGCTTTGTCGGGAACCCTTCCCTTGGCTTCCGAGGGGAGATCGATTCCGGTGAGGGCACCAAATCCAAACCTTCGTGACCATTCCTGGAACTTCTCCTGGGTTTTATGGAGCATATAACCAATTTCATAGAATACCACATCGCAGGAGTGGATGATTCCTCTGATCAAGTCGATTCCTCCGTGGCCGGAGCGTTTCCAACAAGATTTAGCCCAGCGCTCGCCAAAGCGAGTCCATCTACCGGTACATTTAAAGGTGCTTCTGGGCGAGACCAGATGCTCAGCCATCCCGGCCACCGCTGTGATGGGTTTAAAAGTCGAACCCGGGGGATATGAACACATTATCGCCCGGTTATTTAGGGGGAAATGGTTTGAGGGGTCGTTTAACAGCGCCCACTCTTCGCTTGAAACCCCACCCTTGAAAAGACGGGGATCATAGGAAGGGTGACTCGCTAAAGCCAATACCTCTCCATTTCTGGGATCCATGACCAAGACGGCTCCGGCGGCTGCCTTTTCATGTTTATGTCCATGAGCGGTGTCGATGGCAGCTGCCAGGGCCTCCTCGGCAGCCTGTTGTATGTCTGCATCTATGGTGAGCATGAGATTATAGCCGGGCACGGGGTCTTTCTTGCCCAGAATCCTTAAGGGTCTTCCGGTGGCATCGACTTCCACCTGCTGTCCTCCCTTTTCGCCTCGCAAGACTGACTCGTACTGTCTTTCAACCCCGGTTTTACCGATGAAATCCCCCAAGCTGTAATGCTTGTATTCTTTCTTCTTCAGTTCTTCCTCTGAGATCTCCCCAAGGTATCCAAGAATGTGAGCGGCGAGATTCCCTCTGGGGTAGTCTCTGATGGATTCAATTTGAATATCGACACCGGGAAACTCCGATTGATGCTCCTCGATAAAGCTAAGAGTTCTTTCATCCACATCTTTCTTGACGATCACCGGTTTTAAGGGATCTCTCTTCTCCTCCAGCTTTTCCTCGATTTCCTGGACGCTTACCCCAAGAACTTCTGCTAGCTGGGAGAGGACCTCTCTTTTATCCTTTACGATAGAGGGATCCACGGAGATGGCAGGGCTGGGGCGGTTTTCAACGAGGACATTTCCCTTGTGGTCATAGATGGTTCCCCGGGGGGCATCCACGGCAACCAGTCTTATTCGATTTTCCTCGGCCAACTTTGCATACTTCTCACCCGCTAAGACCTGCAAAAACCAAAGCCTTCCCAATAACACGCTGAACACCAATAAAGCGAGTATGCCAAAGATAGCCACCCTTATGTGAATCTTCTCCGGGACCATATTCTCCTTCTCCCAGACGTTTTGATCAATTTTAAAGCTGTTAAGATTCTTCCCTTGTATCTTTTAGGGTTCCGGATATCTCAATCAGGATGACTGTTACATTGTCGATTCCGCCTCGGTCATTGGCAGCTTCCACCAGTTTTTGGCAGATGGTCTGGGGATCGAGGTTTTCGCTCAAGATCTTCCCGATCTCTTTCTCCTTAAGCATTGAGGTCAGACCATCGGTGCACAAAAGGATCTTATCTTTAAGTCTCAATTCGATGGAGGATAGGTCAATCTCAACGGAGGGGGTACCCAGGGCTCTGGTGAGCACGCTTCTCAAGGGGTGAATTTCTGCCTCCCATGGATTCAACCTTCCATCCCTAACCATCTGAGCGACCAGGGAGTGATCCTCGGTGAGCCTTTGGAGTTTCCCATCTCTGAATAAATACGCCCGGCTATCGCCGACATGTCCGATATGTATCCTGTTCCTCGTGGGGACCACGACCGTAATGGTGGTGCCCATTCCGGATCGACCCGAATGGGCTTCTTTCATGATCGCAAGGTTTGCCCTGCGGATGCTGGTTTTTATGCGCTTTTCCACATCCATTCGGGAAGGCCTGCCTGCCGGCAGGCAGGGCAATTCCTTTAAGCTCTTTTCCAGGCTTTTCAGCGCTATAGCGCTGGCCACTTCACCCGCTTGGTGTCCACCCATGCCGTCGGCTACGGCAAAAATTTTTCCCGTGGCCAGGTAACCATCTTCGTTTATTTCCCTGACCCGACCGACATCGGTGAATGCGGCATATCTCAATTTCATCAATTCTCACTCCACGAACTCCAGGAGTGTCTTCCCAATCCTGATCCTGTCCCCCGATTTCAATTGAGCCGGTTTCGAAATTCTCTTTTCCCTCAAAAATGTACCATTTGTGCTGTTAAGGTCCTCGATGAAATAGGCTCCATTCTTTTCTAAGACGCGTGCGTGGATGTGGGAAACGAAGGAATTGGCGAGAACGATGTCGTTATCGGGGGAACGACCGATGGTTAAACCATTTCCAAGGGGAAAGACCGTGCCGATTTCCGTTGCACCCTCAAGGACGATTAACCGTGCACGGAGGGATTTGGTAGAGATATCTTTGTAGATTACTACCACTATGAACAGCAAAAATAGATATAGAAGACCAAGAAAGATGTATTTAAGAAGGAGGAGAACTAAATTAAACATCCTCCGAACTCCTGAACTCGAGCTCCGTGGTTCCCAGGGTTATGAGGTCTCCGTCTCGAAGCAGTTGCTCTTCTATTCTCTTTCCATTGACCAAAGTACCATTGGTGCTCTTAAGGTCCCTTATTACCAATCCCCTCTCTTCGAGTCTGATTTCTGCGTGAATTCTTGAGACGTTGGGGTCTGGTAGGACGATATCGTTTGTGGGAAGTCTCCCCAAAGTGGTTAAAGGCTTAGTTAGGGGGAATTCACGCCTGGCACCACTTTTCAGCATAAGCATCCCTTTGGGAGGAATTGGTTCTTCCATGGGCATCAATTGGGTTTGATCTATTACGGGTTTCGCCTGCCTGCCTGCCCGTCCGGTCCCAAAGGGAGGCTTCGCTCCAGGCGGGCCTATGGGTATGGCTTGCCTGGGCAGAGCCTGTTTGCCGGCGGGTACGGCGCTTTTTTTGACGAGCTTGCTTTCCACTCCTATTTCCCCCAGTGATAGATCATCTCGAGCGGAAATTTTAATTTCGGGGGGGCTTATGAATGTGAGACCATCTTTTTTGGCTTGCCTCATCAAAAAATCCTTCAATTCGCTTAGCAGTGGTTCCTCTATGGATTCCAGGTTTTTCTTATCTTCTTCGCTGAGGTATAAAGTGTATTCATTGGGGGCATAGATTCTCTCTATGCTGACGGTTTTGTTTCTCTCCATTTCTCTCACAAGCTTTTTTGCCAGCTCTATAGGTTGGACACCCGATTTGAAGCTTCGAGTGAAGAAACCCTCGAATAAAGCCTCGAGTTTTCGCTCGAACTCTTTTAGGCTCATCTCATTCCCATTCCTGAATCCGGAAATCTCTTTCGAGTCTTTCCTTGCCTTCTTTCCAAATTTTCTTTCTGGGAATGTGCTTAAAGGGGATCAAGGGAAGCAGAATCAATAACATTATAAGCGAAAAGGAGAGCCTTTGCATTAATCCGCCATAGGACACGGGTGGGATATTTAATATTGTGGGAATCCAGGTATATCCAATGACCAAAAGAGCCGATCCTACCAGGATTGAAAGAAGACTCGAAGAAAAACGCCTTTTGATGGTCATTGCCCCCATGATGAATCCTATACCTGACCATAGGGTCACCTGGTAGATGAGGAATGGGTGGCGCAGGAATGGAGCGATTAGCTGTTTCAGGACACCGGTGAGATCAAGACCCTTAAGCGATTTAAATAGAAAGTATTCGTTGGGAATATCGGTGAATCTCAAGACCGGTTGACCTGTAAAAAGATCGTAGAATTCTAATCCCAGACAACCCAATCCGCTTAAGCAGGCGGCAAGTGGGGGTGAGAAAATCAAACTAACTAGGAAAAGATAGACGATTCCCAGATTTAAATGGGCTGCGATCGGGATGAAGAGTGGTACTAGGGAGGTCAAGGGTTTCTTGTGGGAGAAAGCAAGCCAGTAAATCAGAGAGAATGAGGCAAAGAGTATCCCCAAACTCCGTGAGTATTTGATTATGGCTGGGAAGAGCAGGGCAAAGGATGAGGCTATGCCCACCGATGGAGTAAGAAAGGTAAAGAGGAGGATGATGAAGGGAAGGAAGAGAGTTATACTTCCCGGGTAAAAGGGAAATTTTTGGAAGGCAAGCCAGAAACTTAAGGCGAGGACGGTGGAGGCGATACCCCTCTTCAGCGATTCGGCGTGATCTCCAACCACTGACCAAATTCTCTCCCTCATCTGCTCCAATCCACCGGGTATCTCCTCCTCTTCCTCCTCTCTTTGAGCCACGAGGATAAGGGGCTTCAGTAATTTCTGTGGTGATACCCTTGAGGTTCGACATCGCTCCAGTTTAAATCGCATCTCGGTTGCCGTTTCGAATCTTGCCTCTGGGTCTTTTTCTAAAGCTTTTAGCACTACCACATCCAGTTTTCGAGGAACTTCGGGATTTATTCGGCTGGGAGGAACGGGATCTACATTAAGTACTTTAAAAATGGTAGCCCCGGAGGTTTCAGCGGCGAAGGGCGATACTCCAGTGAGCATTTGATAAAGGACCACACCAAGGGAGAAGATATCCGTTGCCTCATCCACATATTCTCCCTGAGCTTGCTCCGGCGACATATAAGCCAGGGTTCCTAAAATATCTCCCCTTCTGGTCATCGTGGAGGACTTGAGACGGGCGATGCCAAAATCCATGATTTTTACCCTTCCATCCTGGAGGAGCATGAGGTTTTCGGGCTTTATATCCCTGTGAATGATTCCATTGAGATGGGCACACTCCAACCCCAAGCAAATTTGGCTGGCAATGGTGATGCTTTGATCGCAAGATAATGGGGATTTTTTATTTAAGATTTCCGCGAGGGTGGCCCCTTCGATATATTCCATCACCAGGTAATAGTCATCTTCAAATTCCTCAAAATCGTAGAGGGTGACGATGTTTGGATGGTTGAGCAGAGCCACAGTGCGGGCTTCCCTTAGGGCACGGGGTGCGGTCTTGCGCGAGGCCGGGATTTTCTTGATGGCCACCACCCGATACATCCGGGTGTCATAGGCCTTATATACTTCGGAAAATCCACCTTTCCCTAGTCCCTTAAGTATCTGATACCTGTTGAGCAACAAGTCTTCATTCATTTTCTTTATTTTAACTCTTTGACTTCTATCCACAAGTCGAAATTGCAGGAATAAGCGAAGAATTATGGAAAATATTATCAGCGAGATGTACTAATGTTTACAAAGGAGGGGGAAAATAGTTCAATATATATGGGGAAGGTACAGGCCGCGGTGGTGAAATTGGCAAACACGTCAGCTTCAGGAGCTGATGCCCGAAAGGGCTTGGGAGTTCGAATCTCCCCCGCGGCACTCTAATATGCAAAACGAAAGCGCTGCTAGGCAGCGCAAATAATTACCAAAAGTAAAGGGGCTTAATTTGAGCATTACTTACTCCAAAAGGAAAAGATATCCCTACATTCGTCGCAGAAGAAAGTCGCGTCTAAGACTCCTTTTTCTTTTTCTCCTCATTTTAGCTCTGATTTACCTCTTGGGCATCATAAGCGGGGGTTTGGGAAAAGAAAGGGAGAAAACCCGCCTCAAAACCTACATTCTCGAGATCAATAAAATCGTGATTCAATCCAACACCGTAGCTAGGGAGTTCAATCGGGTGAAAGCCGATGCGCCCAAAATATCCCGTTCCGAACTCGGGGAAAAGTTAACCAGCCAGGCAACGAGGAGCAGATCCCTCGCGAAGAAATGCCGCAAAATTGAGGTTCCTTCCAAATTAAAGAAAGCCCATTCGTATCTCACGATATGTCTCGATCTCCGAGCTAAAGGTTTGGAGGATTATAAACCCGCTCTGTTCAACGCTCTTAAAGATATAGATCTGGAGGTATCAAGCGGGCAAGTGGCTTTGACATTGATGGACCTTCGATTAAGCGATAGGGCATATTCCCTGTTTCGAAAGGAAGCGGAGAGGGTTTTGAAGGACATGCACGTACCCGTCTCGGTGATCGATTCAAAATTCTTGAAGGAAAGCATGGCTTTTCAGAAGGAAAGTGTAATTGCTTATCTTCGGGAGTTGAAGGGGATTGAGGCTCTAGAGGAAATACACGGTGTGGGAATCATTGAACTCAAAATAGAGCCAAAGCAAACAAGCTTTTTGGCTTCGCGAAGACTGGCCATATTACCCAGGTCAAATCAGATATCGGCCACAGTGACCATAGAGAATCAGGGAAATCAGGTGGAGAAAAACATTCCTGTGGAGGCAATCCTAAAGTCAGAAACCGAGCCCCGGGAGTACAAATGGCGAGCTAAAATTTCCTCCATAGCTCCCGGCGAGAAGAAAACCGTCGTCTTCTCGGGACTCAAGCCCATTACCTTTAATGTCGTCCACCTTCTCACCATCAAGGTTGGTCCCGTCCCCAACGAGAAAAACACCGCAAACAACGTAAGGGAATTCAAATTCATGATGCGTTAAGTTTCGCCTCTCTTCTTCAATTCCTCTCTGGCTGCTTCCTTTGCCTTCTCATAGACCAATTTGAGGGGAACGTTGGATTCTCTAGCTATTCGTGCACAGTCTTCGTATTCGGGGGAGATGTTCACAATCCTTCTTCTAAACTTGCCTATTTTAATGGCAATGGGACCAAATTCCGTGTCAATCTCAAGAATTTCCCGGGTTAATTTCCTACGAGTCTCCCTCGAACATCGTATCCCAAGAGTGGTTGTCTCTTCGAATAGTATCTCCAGGATTTTTTCTTCAATCCTTAAGGGGAGGAGAACCGAGAGGGTGACTCCCGGGCGATTTCTCTTCATGTAAATTGGGGTTAACCACACATCCAGGGCACCAGCTTCAAATAACCTTTCCATGACATGGTGATAAACTTCAGGATTCATATCATCGATGTTTGCCCTGATGGTCTCGACCAAATCCATCTCCTCGCCTATACTCAGGGCTTCTCCCACTAGGATGCGGAGAACATTTGGTATTTTTAGATCCCTGGTTCCTGCCCCATAACCGATGGATGCTATCTTCAAGGGGGGCATTTCCCCAAACTCCTTGGCATAAGTTTTGATTATGGCCGCTCCCGTGGGGGTCACCAGCTCGGTGGCGATACCCGCGCTGTAGATGGGAATGTCCTTTAGTATTTCCAGGGTGGCCGGAGCGGGGATGGGAAGCACTCCGTGTTCCGTCTTCATCAATCCCATCCCCGTAGCTAAAGGGGAGGAGTAAATCTCCTTTATGCCCAAATGATGCAATCCAATCACCGTTCCCAAGATGTCTATGAGGGTGTCGTGGGCTCCAATCTCATGGAAGTGAACCTGATCTATGCTTTTGCGGTGGATTTTGGACTCGGCTTCAGCGAGCTTTAAGAATATTCGCTGGCTTTCTTCCTTTACATCTGGATGTAATTTGCTTTCTTGAATGATGCTTTTCACATTGGACCAGGTACGTATGATGCCCTTTTCCTCCGCTCGGACACATACCTTCGTGGCTGAGATGCCCAATTTTTCCACTTTTTCCGCCTTTATTTCATAATCTTTGAGCGGAAGCTTCTTGAGCTCGGTTAGGAGCACCTCGAAGGGAAGCCCGGCATCCAAGAGGGCACCCAAGACCATGTCTCCACTTATCCCCGAAAAGCAATCAAAATAAGCTATTTTCATTTAAGCACCTCTGTTTAGCCCCATCTTACCAGTATTTTCCTTAAGTTTACCACCACAGAAAAATTTTTGAAATTCTTTCTTTATCTCCACCAGCTTTATTTTCTATGGTAAAATGTTTTGGGATGATGCATATGAGAAAGGTTCATCGAGTTTTGGGAATATTGCTCACTCTCTTCTTTATTTTCCCCATCTTTGCTGGGTGCAAAGGCACCTTGGAGAAAGAGGGGGTGGGAGAGAAAGTAAAACCTCAGAAGCCAGACAAGAAATACTATAAGCTCAGTCCAAGGGATGAGCATGGGATAAGGGCCTGGGTGCCCAAAGAGCTTGAAAGCATCACCATCTGGAAAAAGAAAAAAAGCAAGGTTTTAAGACCAGGAGACAAACACTTCGATGAGCTGAGAGAAGCCTGTGAGGAAGTCTTCTTTTCCGTTGGTCCAACTATTGATAGACGCTATGGTCTTTCGAGTTACTACACCCAAGTTGGCGCAGAGGTTGTGGTTCTTGAATACAAGCGACCATTCTATGTAGAAAGAATAGGTGTTGACTGGGTTTCAGATGTTGGTGAAGAGCAGAACAAACCATTCTTTGTCCTCGGAGTCGGACCTTTTGAGGTACTTCATCTGGGGACACGTGGATTTGAGATTAATAAAGATCTCCTTGAAATCATGGATATCTCCAGAGAAGTTTGGGGAGAGCCAAGGCCAAATGAAAGATACTATAAGCTCGGCCCAAGGGATGAGCACGGAAATAGAGCCTGGGTGCCCAAAGAGCTTGTGAGCATCACCATCTGGAAAAAGAAAAAGGGCAAAGTTCTAACACCAGGAGATAAATACTTCGATGAACTGAGACAGGCTTGTGAGGAGGTTTTCTTCTCAGTTGGTGGACCTATTAAGAGAGGCTTTCCTTATTCGATTTACTACATCCGAGCCGGTTTTGAAGTTGTGGTTCTCGAATACAAGGAGCAATTCTATGTGGAAGGACCAGGTGTTGATTGGATCTCAGAGGGGGATAAAAGACCTTTCTTTGTGCTCGACGAAGGTCCCCCTGATGTACTTCATTTGTCAATGGGTGGGTTTGTGATTCATAGAGATCTTTCAGAAATCAGAGAGATCGTCAAAAAAATTTGGGAGGAGGATAAATGAATTCTTGGATATCGCGCTGTAAGCACTGAGGATAGAGACGAGTATATAGCTGACCAATTCTTCAAATACGTTACGGGAAGTATTGAACCTCCGGCAGATACCTTATGGTCATCCTTCATCAAAGCAAATCACGATCAAGGAGCTGCAGGTTACGATCGGGTGAATTGGGCCATCGACGGCTATCTCAACCATCGCTACGATTGGTTGCATGGCTTCAATCCTCCACCGGGTTATACCAATTACACGCCCTATGCATATTCCGATGAGAATGCCATTTACCAGTGGAATGAAAGCAATTACACGGGGACTCCCTATCACCTGACAAAAGCCCCTAAACCCTTCTGGTATCTCCTTTGGGCAGCCCTCAAGAATCTCTTTTGTGGAGATAGGGCTCACGCTCAAGCTCCTCTCTCCCTGGCTCAAGGGAAGGTAGTAGTGGAAACACCTTTGAGCGAAGAGAAACCTTTGGTTGCTTCAATTTCCATTAAGAAAGAGGAAGTGCAGGCGGAAGAAATGGCACAAAGATTGCTTCAAGGAAATCTCGAAAGGAAAGAATTTAAAGGGATTGTGAGCTATACCGATGGAGAAAATGGCATCTCCTTCTATCCCACTGGTGCCTTCACTTACGGCAATGAGAGCTTGGAAACCATCCCCACAAAGATGGGTGAAAAAGAAGCCAGGAAAAAGGCAGAAGAGTTCATCGAAAAGACGGGTGGTCTAAAAGAGTGTTACTCCCTCTCAAAAGTCTCAACCATCAATCAAAAGAAGCTCTCCACGGGGGAAAGTGACATCATCGCCTGGTGCTTCGAATACAGACCAAAGATTAAAAGGATTCCCATTGTTGGTCCTGGTGGTCCTCAAATAGATATCATCGTTAGTGACAATGGCATATTCCATTGCCTGTCCTATATCCCATCTTTCCAAGAGGGCTCTTCAAAGAGCATCCTTTCACCAAGGGAAGCGGTGGAGAAGGCTGCCTCAAAGATAGCGGATAATTTCAAACCTCGTCTTCCCGTAACCATAGAAAAGGTTGAATTCGCCTATCATTCTCCCTCCTTCGACGAGCAGGGTACCGATCTTAAGCCCATTTGGTGTCTGCAAACCGATAAAGGAGCAGTCCACGTGGATGCTATCTCTGGAGAAGTTCTCACAGGCCCTTTGAAGTAAAAATAGGCTAAATGAGTATTTTAGACGGGAGAAAGCAAATGCGCTACCTAAGTCATTTAAAAAGAACAAGTTATAAGGGTGTAGTAGCGAAGCTGATGGTACTGCTTATCTTGATGACTTTCACCATTTTTTCCACTGTTCCAAAGGTACTCGCCCAAGATGGTTCCATCTCAGGTAGGATAACGGATGAAGCTGGCAATCCACTGACCGGTATAATGGTTCAGGCCACTGCTACTTGGTTGGGGGGAGAACCTCCTGGAGAACCTGGTGAGGTTGGTTCCGTTTTCGCTTTAACGGATGAAAATGGTCACTATAGAATCGTTGGTCTTCCATCCGGAGAATACTGGGTCTCAACCTGGAATGACCAAGGCTATATGGATGAATACTACAACGACAAGCTCACACCCTTGACCGCCGATACCGTCATAGTTAATGCTTCCCAGGAGACCACGGGCATAGACTTCGTCCTATCAGTTGGTGGCAAAATCACCGGTAGGGTAACGGATGAAGCAGGCAATCCACTGGCAAACATCAAAGTAATTACGAATAAACCTGGATGGCAGGCTAGTATCTCAACTTTAACGGATAAGAATGGATATTATGCTCTTATTGGTCTTCCCTCAGGAGAATATTACAAGGTTTACACCTCGAATGATCAGGGTTACATAGATGAGTGCTATAATAACAAATTAAAGTGGGAAACCGCAGATATCGTCGCTGTCACCGCTCCCAATGAGACCCCGGATATCAACTTCGCCCTCGCCAAAGGGGGTACCATCTCCGGCAGGGTAACTGATGAGGTGGGCAACCCTCTCAAGGATGTTGGGGTTCGTGCTGAACAGATCGATTGTGAGAACCTTCCTTATGTCAATTGGGAAGGCACTGCTTACACTTCTACTGATGCAGATGGTTATTATATGCTCATCGGTTTTCCATCGGGAAACTACATAGTCGAAACTTCAAATGAGCAAGGTTACCTCGACGAATATTATAACGATAAACCAAATTGGGCTAGCTGGACGAATGCTGATATCATCACGGTGACTGCTCCAAGCGAGATCACAAACATAGACTTCGCCCTCGCCAAAGGGGGTACCATCTCCGGCAGGGTGACCGATATCAATGGTCAACCCCTAGGGAATATATGCGTGTGTGCCCAAATTGATGGCGACCGTAAATGGGGAACCACAGATGAGAATGGGAATTATGCGATCATTGGTCTCAGAAGCGGAAATTACAGGGTTTTCACCTACAACAATTTAGATTTCATCAATGTCTTTTACAATGATAAACCCAATGAGGAAACCGCAGATATCGTCGCCGTCACCGCACCCAATGAGACCACAGGCATAGACTTTGCCCTTAAACCCGTACCAAATTTTTCGGATGTCCCCACGGATTTCTGGGCGTATGGTGAGATCAGCGCTCTCGCCAGTAAGGGTGCGATCTCCGGTTACGACGATGGGCTCTTTCGCCCAGGCGATCCCGTTTTCAGATCACAGTTTGTCAAGATGCTCGTGAATTCCCTGGGTCTTCCCTTGAATACGGAGTATAAGGGATACTTCACCGATGTTCCACAAGATCATTGGGCCTGGCAGTATATAGAAACCGCAAAAGATCATGGGATAGTGCAGGGCTACGGTGATAGAAAATTCGGTCCAGAGGATTGTGCCACCAGAGCTCAGCTTGCAACCATGCTCGTGAGGGGTCTGGGCATTTCGGTGAACACAAGTTACATAGGATACTTCACAGATGTCCCACAGGCTCACTGGGCTTGGCAATATATAGAAACGGCTAAGGATCAAGGCATAGTGCAGGGCTATTCAGATGGGAGCTTCAGACCAGAACAACTTGTGAGAAGAGACCAGACAGCTGTGATGATCTACAGAGCGTCATTGAAGTAAAAATAGAAATTTTTACAAATGTGTTAAATTAAGGCAAATGAGAAAGATATCCATTCCCTCAAATTTATTTCTTCTCTTTCTACTGGTTCTTTTAATCATCCCTCCCGGTTGCGAGAGGATTTTAGGGTATTTGAAAAGCAGGATGGATGAAGACTTCAAGAGGAGGAGTGAGAAGCGTTACGAGAAGATCTCAGGATATCCCAAGACCGCGGTCTCATCCTATGGAGAAGATGTCGGAACA
>JASEGB010000025.1 GCA_030018275.1 Actinomycetota bacterium
CCTCTGATCCTGATGCAAGAGTCGGAGCCAAAAGTGAGACTCATTTCTTCTTTGGCTATAAAGTTCATATGCTTGTCGATAGAGCCTCTCATCTTCCCATTGAGGTTACAGCCACTCCAGGAGATTCCGCCGACAGTCCCTACCTTATCCCTGGTAGCCATCTGATAGTTTGAGTTTCCTATTTAGCTGCTTAATGACATTTTCGGTTACATTATTGTCTCTTGGTAAATACTCATAGTGAAAATGCTTGGTTAAACGGCTGTAATGGCTAATAATCGATTTTATGATCGCTTTTTGATAACTTACTTCAACAGATGCTTAATTTTCATCAGATAGTCAAAAAATTGGTTGGCTTCCTCTAAAGTAGGAGCAAAAAGGATATTATTGATGGTTTTTCTCAAAATGGCGTTTTCTTACTCCAAATTGGTCTCTATTGGATCTTTACATGCTCTACCAGCCTGGTTTACCCAGTTCAAGGCTGTGACAGAGGATACTCCCATCCGCCTAGCTACGGTACGAAGCGATGTATTATCCTCTACGTATCTCAAAACGGCTTCTTCCATAAAATCTCCAGAATGCCTTAAACGTTTGTATCTTCTCAAGTTGAAATATTTATTGCAGTTTTTACAAAAGTACCTTTGCGTTTTCTTATTTGTCCTGCCCAACAATGTTTTAGGATTTCTATCTATAAACCCTTTTTTCTTTGTTCTGAAACTTAGACAATTCGGACAGCGTTTTTTTCACCATTTTAACTCCTTTACGAAGTTTAACTTTTATAATGTCCAAATTATATACTGTTTGCAGAGTTTAAGCCAAATTTAGGCTCACTTAACTTAACGCTGTCCTTATTTTAAATTTGCAGAAATTTGCCAAATTGATTGTGAGAAATTCGAATTAAGGATTTATCATGCCTGGTAAATAAGCATATTGAGGTCTGACCCCCTATGGGGTGATTTTTTGGATGATGGCGTCTGCCATCTCAGAGGTGGAAGCGGTACCCCCCAAGTCGTAGGTAACAGTCTTGCCTTCCTTGATCACTTCAGCGGTTGCCTTGAAGATTTTATCGGCGGCTTCTTTCTCCCCCATGTGCTTGAGCATCAAGACGCTGGAAAGAATGATCGCCGTGGGATTGACCTTGTTCTGTCCCGCATATTTGGGAGCACTTCCATGGACAGGTTCAAAGACCGCGCACCCATCTCCAATGTTCGCTCCGGGCACTATGCCTAAACCTCCAACGAGACCGGCACATAAGTCGGAGAGTATATCCCCATATAGGTTTGGACAGAGCAGGATATCGTATATCTCGGGTTTTTGAACTAGCTGCATGCACATGTTATCGACTATTCTGTCCTCGAATTCGACTTGAGGATAATCTTGGGCAACCTTTCTGGCACATTCTAAAAATAGACCATCACTGAACTTCATTATGTTTGCTTTATGGACCGCAGTGACCTTGCGTCGGTGCTCTTTCAGGGCGTATTCAAAGGCAAATCGGGCAATGCGCTCAGAGGCCCTACGGGTGATCCTTTTGATGCTCTCAGCCGTATCCTCATCCGCCATCCGTTCGATGCCTGCATAGAGATCCTCCGTATTTTCCCGAACTACCACGAGGTCGATATCGCTGTATCTGGATGGCACTCCCTCCAAAGAAAAAGCGGGTCTCAGGCAGGCGTACAAATCGAGTTCCTTCCTCAATGCCACATTGACGCTGCGAAAACCGGTCCCCACGGGTGTGGTAATTGGTCCTTTGATGGCGACCTTATTTCGACGGATCGAATCCAGAACATATTCAGGAAGAGGTGTCCCGTACTTATTCACCACATTCGCACCGGCTTGGACAACCTCCCATTCGATGGAAACCCCGGTAGCTTCCACCACTCGTCTCATCGCCTCAGTTATTTCCGGACCAATCCCGTCACCTGGAATCAGAGTTACGGTACGCATGTGACTAGGGACAGTCCCCTTCGGGGACAGTCCCTTAGAGTTTGAACTTACCGTGCTTTTTGAAGTGTTCAATGAGCCCTCCGTCCTCAAGTATATTTAACATCACCTTGGGCAATGGTTTTGTCTCGATCACGATTTCCTTGGTCAGATTCCTGATCTTTCCCTTCTCTATATCCACCTCAAGCTCGTCTCCTTGATCAATCTGTGACGCATCACAGATAAGTGCCGGGAGTCCAACATTTATGGCATTGCGGTAAAAAATTCGGGCAAAAGACCTTGCCAGTACACCACCAACGCCAGCGAGCTTGATGATGGCCGCTGCGTGTTCCCTGCTCGAGCCAAGCCCAAAATTTTTTCCAGCCACAATGAGGTCACCGGGCTTTACCTTCTTGGCAAAATTAGGATCGGCGTCCTCCAAGACGTGTTTGGCCAGTTCAGGTAGGTTAGTTCGCAGGTGGAATAACCGACCCGGCGCGATTAAATCGGTGCTTATATCATCTCCAAATTTATGAGCTCTTCCCTTAAGCTTCATAACCCACCAGTTGGAAGTTTGTTAGTTGGGAGTTGGCAGTGAATTAATTAAGCCACTTATCATCTTAGCGAGCTCAATGCACGCTCGGTAGCGAATTTGATACTCGTCGTGGGATAAATAATTCTGATCAAAAGATATGCAAATTAAGGGGACACTCATGCACCGATGAGCGTGACATACGGTAAAATTGTCTTTTCTCATTGTTATGGTATCTTCCTGCTCCTTCAGCGATATTCGATGCTATGGATAGAGCTGCTCTTCGCAGCTGATTCACTAACCCAAATTGCTCAGTCTTTGGAAATTTATTCGTTAATTTATAAATTAAATCTACGAACTTTAATTGATCTCTGATATACTTCCAATTTTTCGAACTCAAACTGCATTCTTTCCCCTCCCAACTACTAACTCCTAACTCCCAACTAGAGGTATTCTCGGGGGTCGGTGATTTTTCCTTCGATCGCCGATGCAGCTGCGGTGGCTGGGGAACATAGGTAGATGAAGCTCTCCGGGTTTCCCATTCGACCTTTGAAGTTTCGATTCTGAGTCGAGAGACAAACTTCTCCATCGGCTAATATTCCCTGGTGGACACCGATGCAGGGACCACACCCTGGATTGAGGATGACTACCCCAGCCTCAATCATCATCTCAAAAAGGCCCTCCTTAACCGCCTGAAGATAAACTCCCCTAGATGCGGGACAGATGAGAAGCCTCGTCCCGGGGTAGCATCTATTCCCCTTCAAAATATGAGCTGCGACGCGAAGGTCTTCTATCCTACCATTGGTACAGCTGCCTATGAAGACCTGATCCACCTTGGTCCCCTCGACTTCGCCGACCGGCTTGACGTTATCAACTTCGTGGGGAACGGAAACCATTGGTTCAAGAAGGGAGACATCTATCTCAACGATACGTTCATAACTGGCATCCTCATCCGATTTTACAATCCGGAAGTCTTCCTCACGACCTTGTGCTTTCAGAAAAGCCCTGGTGATTTCATCGGAATTGATCAATCCAGTTTTGGCTCCCGCTTCGACGGCCATATTACAAAGAGTGAACCTCTCGGACATGATCATATCCTGGATGGTTTCGCCCGTAAACTCCAAAGCCTTGTAGGTGGCTCCATCAGCTCCGATTAAACCAATGATGTGAAGGATTAAATCCTTGGCATAAACACCATATGGAAGCTCACCGTTGATAAGAATCTTTATAGTCTCGGGCACCCGAAACCAGGTCTTCCCAGAGGCAATGACTATAGCCACATCCGTTGAACCCATACCCGTGGCAAAGGCTCCGAGTGCTCCAGAGGTGCAGGTGTGAGAATCCGCTCCAACGACAACATCTCCGGGGCGCACGAAGGATTCAACCAATATTTGATGGCAGATACCTCCACCCACCTCCGAAAGCTGAACTCCGGTTTTTTGGGCGAATTCTCTTAATATCTTATGGGCATTGGAGAGTTCTTTACGGGGGCTTGGCGCGGCGTGATCGATGAAAAGTACAGTGCTCTTAGGATTAGCGATCTTTTCCAGATCCAACCCCTGCAGTTTTTGGATGGTCAGGGGTCCAGTCCCATCTTGAACCATTGCCAAATCAATTTCGGCTACCACGATATCCCCGGCATGAGCATCCCTTCCGCTGTGACCACTCAGGATCTTCTCGGCTATGGTCTTGCCCACTACTTCTTTCTCCTCTTCAAATAATCCTTATAGATGTACATCAATTCCTTGTCGAAAAGTGCTCTCTTCAGCTCAACGGCAGCTGCTCTGACTTCCTTAAGGATATCTCGAGCTTCCTCCTCGGTGAGCTCAATGCCATATTCTCTAAACTTAACTATGATGGAATGAGTCCCGGAATGCTTGCCGATGATTATCTGACGCTCCAATCCTACCTCCTCGGGAGTGAAAGCCTCATATGTTGCAGGATGTTTAAGCACACCATCGGCATGAATGCCCGATTCGTGGGCAAAAACATTGGTGCCAACGATTGCCTTCCATACCGGAACGGTACGAGCTGAAGCATTGGCTACATACTCTGAAAGCTCGCGGAACATGGCAGTCTTAAACCCAAGTTCGATTCCCCCGATATGCTTCATGGCCATTACCACTTCCTCCAAGGCAGCATTCCCAGCTCGTTCGCCGAGTCCATTGACGGTGGTATTGACCCATGTAGCACCGGCTTTTATACCCGCCAGAGCGTTGGCGGTAGCCATCCCGAAATCGTTGTGAGTGTGCATCTCTATCTCCACACCCAATTCCTTCTTCAAAATTCTGATTATCTCATAGGTCTTAAATGGCTCTAAGATACCCAGCGTATCGCAGTATCTCAATCTATCCGCACCGTGTTCCTTCGCCGTTCTTGCAAACTCGATCAAAAAGTCAAAATCGGCTCGAGAAGAATCCTCCGCATTGACCGATACGTAAAGACCGTGGCTCTTCGCGAAATCAACTGATCTCTTCACACTATCCAAAACCCAAGCTCTATCCTTCTTAAGCTTGTGTTGAATATGAATATCGGAGGTTGAAACGGAGACGGCGACAGCTGAGACTCCGCAATCGAGAGAATGCTTGATATCTTCGATAACCGTTCTATTCCAGGCCAGGATACTTGCCTTTAGACCCAAATCCGCTATTGTTTTTACGGCTTCTTTCTCATCCCCACCCATTGCCGGAATTCCGGCTTCTATTTGGTGCACTCCCACCTCATCCAAAAGCCTGGCGATCCTTATTTTTTCATGATTGGAGAAGACGACCCCCGCCGTTTGCTCTCCATCTCTGAGGGTGGTGTCATCGATCTTTATCGCCGGTATGGACTCTTCCTTAAACATCAATTCAGCCTCCAGTTTATCGCTCACAGTACTCCCTCCAGCATCGATATTAGTGAAAAATTTCTTTTAATTTTCCTCATTTAATTTTCCTCATTTTAAGGTAAAGAGGACGCCGATAGCAAGAACCCTCGAAGTCGGTAGTGGGGAGTCAGGAGTTGAGTAAAGGCAAATTTTTACCGCCACTCCCGACTAAGAGACTCCCGACTTGTTAAAGGCGCTCCCTCAACAATTTGTTTACAAGCTGGGGATTGGCGCGTCCCTTAGTGAGACGCATAACTTGCCCGACCAAAAAGCCCAAAGCTCTTTCCCTACCCTTTCTATAATCCTCAACCACACCCGGATTTTCCTCCAAAACTAATTCCACGATTCTAGTGAGTTCTTCTTCATCGGTGATTTGGGTTAACCCCTTTTCTTCCACGATGATTTGGGGAAGCTTACCCGTCTCGAACATCTCCTCAAAAACTGCTTTGGCAATTTTCCCGCTTATCGTTCCATCGTCGATGAGCTTGAGGAGTTGAACCAGGTGCTTTGGGGTAACGGCGCATTCGTCGATCTCCATATTGGCCGCGTTTAGATGATACAGGAGCTCCCCCATCATCCAGTTGCTCACCTTCTTGACATCGGAGTAACTCTTCATGCACTCCTCAAAGAAATCGCCGAGGGCTTTGGAGGAGGTGAGGAAGGAAGCATCGCTGCTAGATAAAGCATATTGCTCCTGAAAGCGCTTCTTCCTGGCATCGGGAAGCTCGGGGAGACTGACCCTTAAACTTTCAATCCACTCCCGATCGAGTTCTATGGGTACCAGATCCGGTTCCGGGAAATAACGATAGTCATGAGCATATTCCTTGGTACGTAAGGATGTGGTTACATTTTTAACATCATCCCAGTGTCTGGTCTCCTGTTCTACGACTCCACCCTGCTCCAATATTTCCTTTTGTCTCTCCACCTCGTACGCCAAAGCCCGCTGGAGGGCTTTGAAGGAGTTCATGTTTTTCACCTCAGTTTTTATTCCAAGCTCCTTTGAGCCCACGGGGCGAATGGAGACATTGGCATCGCATCGAAGCGAGCCCTGTTCCATATTGCAATCGGATACTTCGAGATGCTCCAAAATGCTCTTTAGCTTCTGAAGGAAAGCTTTAGCCTCGTCTGGTGAACGAATGTCGGGTTTTGTTACGATCTCCATGAGTGGTACTCCGCTTCGATTGAAATCCACTAAACTATATTCCGCTCCAGCGATTCTTCCCGCTCCCCCGACGTGAACGAGTTTCCCAGTGTCCTCCTCGAGGTGGACCCTGGTGATGCCCACCCGCCTGCTATGACCATCCATCTCAACTTCGATATAACCATTGGTGCAAAGGGGCAAATCATACTGGGATATCTGATAGTTCTTAACCATGTCGGGATAGAAGTAATTCTTGCGGTGGAATTGACTGAACGGGGCGATATTACAATTCAAGGCGAGACCCGTTTTCACCGTATATTCGATGGCCTTCTCATTTATCACCGGAAGAGAACCGGGCATACCGAGGCAAACTGGGCAAGTCAAAGTATTGGGCTTTTCGCCAAAAGTTCGAGCCGAGCAGCCACAGAACATCTTGCTCTCAGTCAGAAGCTCGACATGGATTTCTAAACCGATGACTACCTCATACTCCATAGGGACATCCCTCAATCAATCTTTCCACTGCAATAATTAAGTGAATTTTTGAATTTTACCTTTTTGACCCCGAAACTTGTCTGTTTCTATTATAAATCTTTGACCATCATTCATGTAAAATGAATCACAGATTCGGTTTTTCCTCGTATCCAAAATTTCGCTCAAAAGTATAGGCGACCCTCAAGATTGTTTCCTCATCCAAGGGCTTGCCCATTATTTGAAGACCGACGGGTAAACCATCTGCTTGCCCACAGGGGATGGAAATGGCGGGAATACCGGCCAAATTCACCGGGATGGTGCAAATATCCGACATATACATGCGCAATGGATCCTCATATTTCTCACCTATTTTGAAGGCCACCGTGGGCGAAGTAGGCGAGATTAAAACATCGAACTTCTCAAAGGCTTTGTTGAAATCATTTACGATCAAGGTTCGGACTTTCTGGGCTTGACCATAGTAAGCTTCATAGTAGCCGGCAGAAAGAGCGTAAGTCCCAAGCATTATGCGGCGCTTAACCTCACTGCCAAAGCCCTCAGCTCGCGTCCGGAAGTACATCTCCATAATGTCCTCCACCTTTTGAGGAGTTCTATATCCATACCTTACCCCATCAAATCGAGCCAAATTGGAGCTCGCCTCAGCGGGAGCGATGATATAATAAGCAGAAAGTGCATAATCGAGATGGGGAAGAGAGACCTCCTGACAAAGGGCACCCAAATCTTCCAGAAGCTTAATGGCATTCTCTATGGCCTCTCTCACCTCGGTTTGGATTCCCTCCCCCATCAACTCCACGGGTACTCCAATCTTCAAACCCTTAACCTCGTTTACCAGAGCCTTCATATAATCGGGTATCTTAACCCTTAAAGATGTAGAATCAAGGGGATCGTGACCGGCGATATAGTTCAAAAGAAGGGCACAATCGGTTACATCCTTGGTTATAGGACCGATTTGATCAAGAGAAGAGGCAAAAGCCACCAACCCGTACCTCGATACCAACCCATAGGTGGGCTTGAATCCCACCACTCCACAGAGAGCAGCGGGTTGACGTATCGATCCTCCCGTATCGGATCCGAGAGATAAAATGGCTTCACCGGCAGCCACCGCAGCTGCGGATCCACCGCTGGAACCACCTGGAACGGTCTCTAAGTTCCAAGGATTACGGGTAACGAAAAAGGCGGAGTTCTCCGTGGAAGAACCCATGGCGAACTCATCCATGTTCGTTTTGCCCGTGAGCACGATGTCCTGAGCGAAGAGTCTTTCAACAGCCCTGGCGGTATAAATAGGAATATAGTTTTGGAGAATCTTCGAAGCGCATGTGGTGAGCAACCCCTTTGTGCACATATTATCTTTTATAGCGGTGGGGATGCCGGCCAAAGGTGATAGCTGCTTCCCAGCCTTTATTTTCTCATCGACTTCGCGAGCCTTTGCCAACGCTCGCTCCTCAGTTAGGGTAATATAGGCTCTGATTTTGTCCTCGACCTGCCCTATGCGAGAAAACACGCTCCGGCAGAGCTCGACCGCGCTTATCTTGCGCTCTTTGAGCATCTTGTGAAGTTCGTGAGCTGTCAATTTGTATAGTTCCATTGAACTCCTTATTAGTCGGGAGTCTCTTAGTCGGGAGTCGGTAGTCAAATTCTTTAGACTCTAGACTTATCCCTCATCCCTTAAACTAAAGACTAGATGATTTTGGGGACTACAAATGCACCTTGTTCCCTTTTGGGTGCATTGGAAAGCACCTCTTCTCGAGGAAGAGAAAAGCGTGTTCTATCATCGCGAAATACATTCTTTAAAGGCAAAACGTGGGATGTGGGAGGCACCTTAGAAGTATCCAATTTGGCAATCTTCCCAGCATGATCCAATATTTGGCTGAGCTGTTTGGTGAACCTCTCCTTCTCCTCCTCGGTAAGAAAAAGCCTAGCCAACCAGGCAACATGCTCTACCTCTTTTTTGCTAATCGCCATTGGGGACAGCCCCCCTCAATTAACTGTAGTAATCGCAGAAATTGGTTACTCTCTTAAATGGTTCACCGTTCACAGTTCACGGTAGTTATAGGTTCATAAAACCATAAACTTGTGCTCAGGGCCGCTTGCAGAGCGAGTGTGAGCGACGGCGTCGCGAGCGCGATTCGAGCAGCTGCGTCAAATTGACTTAGCGAAGCGGATGTCGATTTCGCACTGCAACAGTAAGAGCAGCCCAAAACGAACCCGAAGCTCAAGGGTGGCCCTTTGAGCACTTTGCATTGAAAATTATGACCCATGTATAGTAATTATATCGAGATTAAGCGCGTAAACAACCTTCAACCATAAATAGAGTATATCAAAACCACGGAAATGAGATTGTTCAAGGCATGCAGAATTATGGGTGGTCCCAAAGACCCCGTCTTCTCATATAAATAAGCCAGGACCACTCCGATTATGGTCACTGGGATCAAAAGCCATGATTGGGCATGAAAAAAGGCAAAGATTAAAGCACTGGTGATAATACCTCCTGTGATCCCGATGCTCTTCCGTAGTGCGGAATAGATAAAGCCTCTGAAAAAAACCTCTTCGGCGATGGGGGCTACCACAGCAGCTATCGAAAGAGCGAGTATCAATCCAAGATAACCCCGTCCGAAAAGACGAGGTATACCCGTAATCAGCTCTGGTGAAGGCTCGAATTTGAACACAACAACGGCAATGATAGCATACAATGCCACTAAAGCTCTAACCAAGATCAACCAAACGAAGCCCAATTTCAAGCCGAGCCAAAGATTGAAGGAAGAAAAGCCTAGATCCTTTAATCTCCCACGGTGAGTTCTAACTCCATAATACCAAGCTACTGAAACTAAAAACCCGTAAATTAAGAGCATTTGAAATGTTCGAACTATAGGAGAAGCAAAGGGAATTTTGATGGGAAGAGTCTGAAGGGAAAAATTCAGCAAAATTAAAAGTATTAAGATGAACAGACCCTTGCCGACATCCTTTAATGTCCAAAGAACCTCTCGATCATCCACTTAACAGCCTCACATACTATTTTATATCTTTTTTATGCCCTAGACATAAATAGAGTGATCTCTAAGAGCCATCCTTACAGACACTAGCTGCTGCCCCGAAAGTTGGGGCTGCGGCACTCTCAGGGCGAACGCCCTCCATAAGTTCGGGTCGGGCCGTTGCCGCTGCTGTTCCCGTACGGGCTTAACGGTTCTCGCCTGTCTGCCGACAGGTAGGCAAATGCACTCTCCAGGATACTCTTATCGAATTATTAAGCGTGAATTATGTCTAGGCTATATCTTTTTTTCTATCTTTTCAACTCTTTCGAAGATGATAGCTGGCTTACCTTTATACATCACCTGTTTTTGCATATACCTTTACGGGATACAGATGGGAAGATATGAGAACAGGTTTGGATTACGACGAGCTCCCTTATTCATGGCGACAAGTTGGTGTATCACGCCCGAATGGCTTGGAATCTCTTTCCACTCTATGAGTGGACTAGACCTATATGCGGAATGTATATTCATTACGATCCCGATTCTGCAAATGATGTTTTTGTAAACTATTATGCTGCGGACTGGTGGGCACGAACAGAACTTGTTAGTGTATACTGGGCAGGAAGTTGGTGGCATAGTGAGGTTGATGTAAGAATAAATACCAAATTTGTGGATCCCACATATCGAAATGCTTATCCGGCTCCTGGTCACGGTGATGGTCAAGGAATCACAACACATGAATTGGGCCATTTTGTTGGTTTAAATCACAGTTATTATCCAACAACGATGTATGGATCCCCAATAAATCCTAACGGTCAAGTTGAGACAGTTTATATGAGGGATCTTCATAGTGATGATATATTCGGAATGAATGCACTTTATCCACCTCTCCATCGTTTATACCACGGAGGAATACATGATCACTTCTACACTGCAAGTCTTGGAGAGGCGAATTTTGCTGATGCGAATTTAGGTTACAGCTATGAAGGACATGCGGGCTACGTTTGGACTTCCGCAGAAAGAGGCACAACATCTCTTTATCGTTTGTGGCATGCAGGAATAGGAGATCACTTCTATACGACAAACCCTGCTGAGAGGGATTTTGCTATCGGTTTAGGTTATGCATATGAGGGAATAGCGGGTTATGTCTGGCCTACCCCTTATAGAGCTGGTAATGCAGCCTTCTATCGTTTATGGCATGGAGGATTGGGCGACCATTTCTACACCAGAAGTTGGGATGAAGTACTCTTCGCTACCACCCTGGGCTATGCATACGAGGGAATTCAGTGCTATGTGCACGCAAGGTGAGATGGAAAGAGAGTGAAGTGAGTTGACTAAAAGGATAAAAATCCTGATTCTGGCGATTCCTATAATAGTGGTTCTAATTGTAGCCAGCGTTACTATCCCAAAAATGCTTTTTGAGAAGACGCCCCCCAAGGAAATTTCGAAATTACCAAAGAAAATAGAAATTCAACCACTGTGGGAGCTAAAGGACATCCCAAATCTCGCCAAAGAATCTGACGTCATCGTCAAGGGCAAAGTGGTAAAAATTCTGCCCAGTGTAGAACTTCCATCAATTGTACAACCGATTTATATTGGGGAAAATGAAATTAAAGAAGCGGAAGAGAGAGGAGAGACAGACTTCATTGGAATTTTGGTTAGCGAGGAGGCTGAAAGGGCTGAGGAAATACAAAAGTCGGGAGGAAGAGTTCCCCATTACAACTACAGAGCTAAGACCAAAGCCGATGCCGAGAGGCTCAAGAAAGAGCTTGAATCGGACACCTTCATCTGCACAGATAAAGTGATCGAGGTGGATGAGTATCTCAAGAACCCTTTGGGGAAAGATGAGATCATCGTCAGAGAACAAGGAGGAAAGATTGGCAATACAACTTGGGCAATTGTGGGTTATACCCCCCTAAGAGTGGGTGACGAAGTCATTCTGTTCCTAAGAGACCTGGAAAAGACCTTTCTAAAGCGGTATCAAAGTGCGTGGGAACCCGTAAAGAATAGGTATCAAATTTTGGCGGGTCCTTCCGGAAAGTTTTACATCGAGGGAGATAGGGCTGTTAATAAGGATGTCCCCGAATTGAGCAAGAGCCTCAGCGAGCTCGAGGCCGAGGTAGAAAAGTAGGTAACGTAAACTATTGTGTGTAAATTCTTTTAATAGAAATATTTAGGGTGTAT
>JASEGB010000026.1 GCA_030018275.1 Actinomycetota bacterium
TGCGCCTCCTTTGTTTTCTTTTACTCTCCTGAATGCTGCCATTAGGTTCTTCCTGGAGTAGACTACGCTCACAGGCGCACTAGAAACGGACCTTTAGGTCCGTTAACCCAGCTTTAACAGGTCTAAAGACCTGTTTCTACGGGAATAAAGGTTAGACCTCATTTAAAATGCAAATTGCAAAATGAAAAATGGCAGAGCAAAATCCAAAATTTTACACCGCGAACTTAAAATAAATTATGTCGCCGTCACGGACTTCGTACTCCCTTCCCTCTAAAAGAAGGTGTCCATGCTCGCGAGCGGCATGGAGGGACCCATCCCTCACCAAATCCTCATAGGATACAACCTCCGCTTTTATAAAACCTTTCTCCATATCGGTGTGAACCTTTCCAGCTGCCTGAGGAGCTTTTGTACCTCTCTTCACCGTCCAGGCACGACATTCATTCGAGGCGGTTGTGAAGAAAGTGATCAAACCTAAAAGCTCATAACATATGCGTATCAACCTACCGAGATCGGATTTATCGAGTCCCATTTCCTCTCGAAAGGTCTTGGCCTCATCGCTGGGGAGCTCG
This sequence comes from Actinomycetota bacterium, assembly GCA_030018275.1. Lineage (NCBI taxonomy): Bacteria > Bacillati > Actinomycetota > Actinomycetota bacterium. Next base: position 570 of record JASEGB010000026.1, read on the forward strand.
GCGATCTCGGCTTCGAGCTTCGCGGGGATGACGACGGCTTCCAGACCATCCGATCGAGCCTGGTCAAGAACCTGTCTCGCCAACATATCCCCTTCGCCAGGTATGCCTTCCTCAGAAATGTTGGCCACGTAGATAATCGGCTTGGCGGTGAGTAGATTAAGAGAGGATAAAATCTGTCTCCTTTCCGGGATCAAATCAACATTTCGCACGGGAATGCCCCTCTGCAAAGCATCCTTTACCCTCTCCAGTACCTCCATTTCTTCCTTATATTTCCTCTCCCCGGCCTTCACATGTTTAGCCACTCGCCCAATCTGTCTTTCCACGACTTCGAGATCGGCCAGTATGAGTTCCAAATTAACGGTTTCTATATCCACGATGGGGTGGAGCTCTCCATCCAAGTGGGCGATATTCTCGTCCTTAAAACATCTCACCACGTGAACTAAGACATCGGCCTCTCGAATATAACTTAAAAATTGATTGCCCAAGCCCTCACCTTTGCTGGCTCCCCGAACCAATCCAGCGACGTCCACAAATTTTATGGTCGCAGGAATTATCCTTTGGGACTTGACAATATCCGCGATCTTGTGCAACCTCTCATCGGGAACCTCGGCGACCCCCACATTTTTAGAGGTGGTTGTAAACAGGTAATTCGCCACCTCGGCTCCCGCCTTGGTCAGGGCATTGAATAGAGTAGTTTTTCCTGCATTGGGAAGTCCCACGATACCGACCTGCATCTTAACCCTCTTCTCTCATCCTTCTGATATATCCTCTAAACCTACGATCGAACTTCGAGCGCATGAGTCGCACTTTCCTCCCACAGCCGAGGCACTTGAGTCCGATGTCCATTCCCAATTTCGTCACTTCCCACTCATTTGACCCGCAGGGATGGGATTTCTTCATCTTTACTACATCGCCTATTTCAATGGGTACTATTTTGACCATCTCTCCTCCCGTCCCATAACATATCCTAACAAGTGGGAAAAGAGAGTTAACTCCACTTTGTTAAAGCCACAATTTCATATTCTCTTCTTTTTCATTAAAAACATAGCACAAATAACCCTTCAATTCAGCTTTTAATCCAACTTGTAGATGCCCTTATATTCCACCTCGTGAGAGGAGAGAGTCTTCTCCGCCAGGGATTTTATTTCGCCACTTATCTTTAGCGCCAATCCACATTCGGCTGAGAATTTACGGGGAAGGGGTATCATCTTGGCTTCGAGTTTACTTCCCTTCAAAATCTTCTCCGCCCGCAGGGCATGATGCGTGGAATGAAAGATAACCACATATTCCTCTGACATATATGATTCCTTCCTCGCTTAACCCGTCTTCGCCTAGATTCAATAAAAATCTACACTTTCCCTGCAAAACCATTGAAGGATTTTAAATAATTATAAAGAATTTTAATAATACAAGCTATTTGAAGGTGGGTCATAAATCCACCTTCATGAGAGCGGGAATAATCCCCTCAGCTATTTTAGGGGAAGAATTGATATGAATATCAATTACTTTAAAACCTTTATCACCGTAGTTGAGAAAGAAAGTTTTTCTGAAGCAGCTAAGGTGCTTTCTCTCTCGCAGCCTGCTATAAGTTTTCAAATACAAGCTATAGAGAAAACCTACGGAGAAGTACTGTTAGATCGAACCGGACCCAAGGTCAGACTGACCGAAGCTGGAGAAATTTTCCATCAATTCGCCAGGGAAATTTTGAGAACAAACGAATCGCTGGAGCAATCCATAGATGAACTTAAAGGGGGCTTAAGAGGACGGCTGAAATTGGGAGCGAGCACCATCCCCGGGGAATATGTGGTTCCCAAAATCCTGGGAGGTTTTAAAGAGAAATTTCCCAACATTGAACTCACCCTTCAAATAGAAGATTCAGAGCAAATAGTGGAGAAATTGGTGAGTGCCGAGATCGATATAGGATTCATAGGAACCTATATCCCCAGAGAAAATTTCAAATTGACCAAGCTTGCCATGGATGAACTAATTCTGATCCTGCCCGCCAATCACCCCCTCTGCACCCAGGAAAGCATGAGCGTGAAGGAGGTACTCAAAGAACCCTTCATCATGCGAGAGATGGGATCTGGTACACGAAGGTCCTTCGAAAAAGCTCTGGAAAAGCTGAATCTATCCTTGAACGACTTCAACGTGGTCATGGAGCTTGGCAGTACGCAAGCGGTGCTTTCCGCAGTTGAGGGAGGTTTGGGAATTTCCGTCATCTCCCGATGGGCGGCTGAAAAAGCCCTTCGTTTAGGGACGATAAAGACGGTTACGCTCAAGGATATCGATCTCTATAGAGACCTTTATCTCGTCTACGACCAAAGAAGGCTCTTCACCCGCGTCCAAAAAGAATTCGTCAAATATATCCTAAGACAATGATTCCTACCGAACATTGAGATTCGCTTCTGCAGAAAGATTTGTTAATCCCTTATCCCCGTAGTAAAGATGATTCATGGACGCCATTCAGAAAGATATTTGACAATATCTACCCGCTAACCTGGAGGTCTTTGGGGACCTTGGACGTCTTTTCAAAGATATGTTACATGAAAAGGTATTTATTGGAAGAATTAATCATCGTGCCATCGTAAAATCAGCTGGATTGCAACGTATAACTTCCTTTACCAGGTCAAAGTGGGTATCAGCAGATAAAATATGGGTTAGGTTATTCTCAAGCATAGTGGCAACATGAAGGGCATCACGAGCATTTAAAGAAGAGTATTCCAGGATAAACTTTGAGGCTCGAAGCACAATCTTTTCACTGATCGCAAGAAGGGGTGAAAGAAGTGCCTTCAATTATCTCCTTCTCCATTTTCTCCCATTCGTCCACGGGAAGTTCAAGGGAGCAAAGATACTCCGCCGCTTTTTCCCGTGCTTTTAATGGTTCTTTGATATAGGTTTGGTGGAGAGCTTTGCGAATAAGAGAGCCAATAGAAGTATGCCGCTGACGAGCGATTTCCTCTAAACGCTTTTGCTCTTCGGGAGATAAAAGAATTGTGATTCGTGAGGTAAAGGTCGCCATTTACTTTATCCTCCTTGATATATAGATTTGTAATATGAGCATATTATATATTATATTCCTATACCGTCAAATTTTTATTATCCTGCCGGGATTAAACATAGAAGTTGGCTACTGCAGGAAAGATTTGTTAATCTTTTCAAAGATATGTTACAGATCAAATGCTGGCTTTTAAAAGTTCTTGTGCAGTTTTAACGGCTTTTTGAACTTGGGATTTAGAAGCTTGTTCTTTTCTTCGATAAAGCCTTTGATGGCGTGACCTTCTTAGTCTATCAAATTCGAGAATCAGATGGCGATCTTTTGAGCCGAGAATCCTTTCAGCAAATCTAATGATTGTCAAACGGTGGCTTCCTGCTTCGGGTCGGAAACCGTGATGGAACATAAGAGCCATTCCCGTTTTAAGCATTGCTTCATAAGCAGTATCCCTGCTTACTCCGTAGTAACCCAATCCAAGAATTTCCTGGGAAGCTTTTATATCTTTTTCGGCACTCGCAAAGAGATCTTCTACCTGTGTTCCTACTGGTTTAAAAGGTTTGATAGAGCCCTTTTTAAGCAATCTTCGAAGTTCATCCTCATCTCCAATGATAAATATTTTTGGCTCTTCAAGAACTCTTAGGACGAGAGGTGACTTTTTTCGCGCTTCCTCTTGGAACTCTTCCTTTTTCATGGATACATAGTTGATCTCTCGAGCAAGCAAGCTCTCCAAATTTTTTAGTTTCTCGTTGAGGGAATCTTCATCGATTTCACCGATGAGGAAGCGTGCAACTGTTGGTCAAACCAGTACCAGATGTATAGGAATTACCAAAATAAAAAAGGAAATTTTAAAGAGGGGAGGAAAAGAAAAAGGATAACGGAAAGTTCCAAAGAAGGGGGTGAAATGGAGGAGTGAAGATCCTATCGATCATCTCGCTCATCATTGCCATTATTAGTCTGTTATTTTCATTGATTGCAAAGTTTATAATTAATGCGCCCATTCTTAACATCTCCGCTCTCGCTTTCCTTAGATTCACGAATACCTGTCTACTCTTTGCGATTACATTCTTGCTATTATCACTTTCGCGGGAGAAGTCATAATTTCGATCATGTCTTTTATCGGCAAATAGCTTGTGCTACTTGACCTATCGACTAGCATAAGGGGAGGTATATTTTGAAACTTGGGAGGATAAAATAACTCTTGGGGAAATAATGAGGATATGTTAATTAGCTTTTATTCCTTAAATACTCATCAATTGCTGTAGCAGCTTTTCTTCCAGCTCCCATCGCCAGGATGACCGTGGCGGCACCGGTAACGATGTCACCACCAGCGTAAACTCCTTCCCTTGAGGTCCTTCCGGTTTCCTCATCGGCTATAATGTATCCTCGCTTGTTTAACTTAAGTCCAGGGGTGCTCTTGGGAATGAGAGGATTGACACCCGTTCCAATGGCGATTACTACAACATCAACATCGATTACGAATTCTGAACCCTTTATGGGAACGGGACGCCGGCGTCCCGATTCATCGGGTTCACCTAGTTCCATCTTCAAACACTCCATGCCACAAACCCAGCCGTCCTTACCCAATATCTTTGTGGGGTTGGTGAGGAGCTTGAAAATGACCCCTTCCTCTTTAGCCCTCTCGATCTCCTCCACCCGTGCCGGCATCTCGGCCTCCGAGCGGCGATAGACGAGGTAAACATCCTCTGCGCCCAGGCGAAGAGCCGTGCGAGCGGCATCCATGGCCACATTGCCCCCACCCACCACTGCGACCTTTTCCCCTCTTTTGATCGGTGTATCGTATTCTGGGAATAGGTATGCTTTCATCAGATTTGAGCGAGTGAGGAACTCATTGGCGGAATAAACCCCATTGAGGTTTTCCCCTGGAATACCCAAAAATAAAGGTAGCCCCGCACCTGTGCCGATGAACACGGCATCGTATCTGTTGTTCAAGAGGTCGTCGATAGTGAACAGCTTCCCAATGACGGTACTCGTCCTGATCTCCACACCGAGCTTTTGCAAGTATTCGACCTCGGCTTGGACTATAGCCTTCGGCAACCTGAATTCTGGAATCCCATAAACCAGAACCCCTCCCGCCTTGTGCAGTCCCTCGAAGATGGTTACCTCGTGTCCTAGCTGTGCCAGGTCTCCAGCAACGGTAAGACCAGCGGGACCGGAGCCGATGACCGCTACCCTTTCCCCAGTGGACTTGGGCCTAGGGGGAATCTCCACCATCCCCTGGGCTCGCTCATAGTCGGCAGCGAATCTTTCAAGTCGCCCGATAGCCAAGGGCTCCCCCTTCTTCCCCAGGGCACAGAGCTTCTCGCATTGATCCTCCTGGGGACAGACCCTTCCACAGATGGCGGGAAGATAGTTCTTCTCCTTTATTTTCCGAATGGCTCCGATAAAATCCCCTTCTGCTATGAATTGAATAAAAGCTGGAATATCTACCTCCACGGGACAACCTTGAACACAAGGAAATTTCTTGCATTGAAGACAGCGCTTCGCCTCCTGGACGGCTTGCTCGGGTGTATATCCCAAGGCAACCTCATCGAAGTTCGTGATGCGCACCTTCGGATCCTGCTCAGCCATCTTCACCCTTTGCAGCATCATTACTTTCCTTGATTTCTCCAGTCCTCGATTGCTCCCCAATTCTCGCCACCTTAATTGTCAGACCTCTTTGCGTAGTGCTCAAGGGCTATTTTTTCCTCTTCGAGATACATTCGCTGCCTGGCTATGAGGAGATCGAAATCGACTTGATGACCATCGAAATCTGGCCCATCAACGCAGCAAAACTTCGTTTCTCCTCCCACGGAGACACGGCAGGCTCCGCACATTCCCGTCCCATCGACCATTATTGGATTGAGACTAACCATAGTTTTCACCCCAAAATCCAGGGTGGTCTTACAAACGAATTTCATCATGATCGCTGGACCCACGGCCATGACTAAATCCACCTTCTTCTCCTGAAGGAGATCCCTTAAAGCATCGGTGACCAGCCCATGACGCCCTTTACTTCCGTCATCCGTGGTGATGTAAAGCTCATCGCTCGCCATCTTCAGTTCATCCTCCCATACGAGGAGATTGGCACTTCTTGCCCCCAAGATGGTAATCACGTGATTTCCAGCATTTTTAAACGCTCGGGTAACAGGATAGATGTGAGCAGCACCGACACCCCCTGCCACGCAGATGACACAGCCATAATTTCCTATTTTCGTGGGATGCCCCAATGGTCCCACGACATCGGCGAGGAGAGTGCCTTCGGATAGACTCGCCAAATGCTTCGTCGTTTTACCAACCTCCTGGAAGATGATGGTCAGAGTCCCCTCTCCCCTATCGAAATCGGCAACGGTTAGAGGAATCCTCTCACCGCGCTCATCGATCCTTATGATGACAAATTGACCAGCTTTAACTCTTCTAGCGATATCCGGAGCGGAGATGCGGATCAAGCTAACCTCCGGTGAGAGTACCTTTTTCTCAAGAATCTCGAACATAAAGAGCTCCCTCACTGCATTTTTGCTGTGTATATTAACAAGGATGGGTTAACACCAATCGAATGTCTAAAATGCAAACCTAACTCGTTAATAGTCCAGATTATTTTCACAACTTAAGAATTTGAAGTCAAATTTTTTCTGGGAATGGTATTTAAATTCGACTGTGCGGTTCAGAAGCTGAAGGTTCGGCTCCGGGCTTCTGAGCTCAGGGTGAGATTAAATGAAGGAGTTGATTTATCGACCGAGTTGATGATCTTGTCTACTGAGATATGGTGGGTATTTGAACCTCTGGTTCGGGTGGCATTGCTTGTTCCTCTTCGGTTTGCTCCATTTCCCACTTACCACATCTTCCGCCCCAGCGAGCCAGGGTCTTTCCCGAAACCTGTATTCTCACAATTTCGCAGTTGTTGGGGCATCCTCCGCAGTAAAAGCTCGAAGTGGTGTACTCAATTTCGGAGGCTTCAAAACCCTTAAAATTACTGCGAGAATTATCGGTGATTACCTTTTCCTTGGCTAAAAGGGCTGCGCCTATGGCTCCCATTACGTGGTAATATTTGGGAACTACCACTTCCACACCCAAAGCCCCTTCAAAAGCTCGTTTCATGCCCTCATTTGCGGCCACTCCACCTTGAAAAACTATGGGGGGCAGAAGCTCTTTCCCTTTAGCTAGATTATTTAAATAATTTCGGACCAAAGCTTCACAAAGTCCATAGATTATGTCCTCTACGGGATATCCCATTTGTTGCTTATGAATCATATCCGATTCAGCGAACACGGTGCACCTACCCGCGATTTGAGCGGAAGAAGAAGCCTTAAGAGCATATGTGCCGAATTCCTCGATGGGGATGCCAAGACGAGTGGCCTGGTGATCTAGGAAGGAACCGGTACCCGCTGCACAGACGGTGTTCATGGCAAAATCGATCACGACTCCTTCTCTAATTATTATCAGTTTGGAATCCTGCCCGCCGATCTCCAAGACCGTCCTCACCTCTGGAATGACATGAATGGCTGCCACGGCATGGGCTGTGATTTCATTCTTCACGATATCCGCTCCCACGATGACTCCAGAGAGATAGCGAGCAGATCCCGTGGTTCCCACACCGCAAATTTCTATATCCAGAGGTAATTTACCTCTCAAGCTTCTTAAACCTTCTTGCACAGCTTTTATGGGATTGCCTCGGGTCCTGAGATACTCGTAAGCCAGAACTTCGTCTCGAAAATCGATTACAACGAGATTTGTGCTCACCGATCCCACATCGACTCCTAGATATCCTTTCATTTAAACTTACCTCCTAGATCAAAATTCAAAAATTTTGACGCCGTTCAATAGATTGTTGCTAAAATTAGCAAAATAAAAGGTTTACCTTTAGGTTTTTAGAATTATCAATGAAAACAGTTGATAAGGAGTTTAGAATGGCTAAAAAAGAGCGCGTTGTCCATTCTGTAAAGGCCTTAATACCAAGAAGCATGGCAGATCCACCAATCAAGTTGTTACTCCAAGGGTGTGCGAAAAGGTCATAGCCAGCGATATTTCTGCAAGAAGTGCAAGAAGACTTTTAGTGCTCTTAAGAGAAGAAAGTTTCCCTGGTTTCGCTATTCTATTCCTTTCATCTTGGAGGCAATAAGGATGAATGTAGAAGGTCTTACACCCTTTCGCGTGGTAGCTCGTAGACTTTCGATGGTTGGGCAGGGGAATCTTTCTCCAGCTACCATTTCCCGGTGGGTTCATCTTGCAGGCAAAGCGGCAAAAGATACGATTGAAATCGCTCAAGAATTTTCTCCCCTGTGGTTTGGGGTTCTCTCTATCGATGGCAAGAGCATTAAGGTCGGGGGAATTGAGCACACTCTCCTTCTCGCTGTTGACATCAAGTCTCAAGACATCGTGCACGCCCTTTTCGTGACCCAGGAGTCTTACCAAAACGCGAAGCGGTTCATAAGAGATATTCGAGAGAAGATCGGCTATCCACTTGAAGCTGCCGTAATTGATTTGAGACCGGGTCTCCTTAGAGCGCTTAGAGAGGTCTATCCCTGTGTCCCCGTTCAGGCTTGTGTTATTCACCTTGTAAGACAAGTAAAAAAACGCCTGCCTAAGCTTAAGGGGAAGAAAGGTAGCCAAGCTAATCGAGAACTCAGAGCCATCATTCATAAACTTTTCTTCTCTCCAACCCTTGATGAAGCCCTTGCCAGCTTTCATACCATTCAAATCTCCCCCGAGACAATAACATCACTGAAAATATAATTAAGCAGCTGAACAAGAAGCTAAAACTTTTGGACGGTTACCAATTTGCGTCAACTGCTGATGCTAGTTTAAAACTCCTTGTTAACTGCTATCGGTTTAAGCGTTTCACCAATAGCAGAGATAAATCTAAAAATGGAAGATCTCCACTAGAACTTACAGGAGTTAATATCTCAGACCTGGATTGGTTAACATGGTCTTTATCAAAATCAAAAAGAGCAACATTTTATTAAACGCTCCCAAATATTTTTTAAGTCCGAAGTCAAAAAGATTATAAGACCTTGGACATTGGACCTCGGACATACGACTCCTAATTTTGGATTTTAAACTGTCATTTTTCATTTTGATTTTTAAATTTTGAATTACCTGTATTATCTCCTTTTTATGAGCTCTCTTCTATTTCTCATCAGGTCGATGAAGGCCTCAAGCCGGGTCTGTATTCCAGCTTTACCCGTCTGTTCATCGATGACCAGGGATAAGATTGGTATGTTCTGTTCACGAGAGACTACGGGCAAAATCTGTTTTGCCACGGTCTCTGGCATACAGGTGAAGGGCATCATATGGATCACACCATCAAAACCATGTTCAGCCAAGATCGCCGTATGTCCAACGGTGGGCAAACCTTCCCCACCCACTCTATGCTTTAAATAGGGATGGGCGGCTTCAACCAAATCCTCGTAAGGAGTACCTCCAACTACATTCTCCCTCGTGGGAGCTATCCAATCGGAGGCATAAACCCCTCGCTCGATGTAGATGCCCTCCTCACCTAGGAATCTCTCGATATCGAAATTTATGAAGGGCTCAAGGAGGATGAAAAATTCGCCCACAAGACCAACTCTCAATACATCCCGAGCGGAATCGATATCCACGGCGGATAAAAGTTTTAGACCTTCTTCTTTTGCCTCCTCCATTTCTTCAAGGGTCTGTGCTTGATCAATGAAGTGTCTTGCCTTCTTCAAAGCCTTCGTGGTTTCCCCCTTCCTTGCTTCATAGCATCGCGTCTCTAACGCCCTTTTCTCGACGATATCGAAGGCTCTTTTCTTTAAGAATGAAGCCTTGATGATCCGCCATAGAGTGCGATCATGAGGAGTCAAAGCCAACAGCTCTACCCACGCCCTACCAGATAAGGAAGCGACGCCACATATAATACTCTTTAATAAAGGTAAGAATATGGGACTTACTTTCCCTGGAGAGAAAAATCTAAAGAAGTCAGCAAAGGTTTGGAGGCCTTGACTGCCAGGAGGTTCCAAGATTTTGAATTCGAATTTGTAACCGAGCTCCCTGAGTATTAATTCAGCCAGTGCGCCATAGTATCCAAATCGGCAGGGACCACAACCTCCGGCGTGGACGAGAACATTCGCCCCTTTCTCCAAAACTTCTATATAATTCCCCAGATTAACCTTGAGGGGCAGACAAATGGTCTCCGGAGCATATTTGACGCCCAATTTGAGGGTCCTCTCCGTTGTGGGTGGTGGGATAATACAACTTGTGCCGAGTCTTTCGAATAGATATTTTAAAACCAGGTGTGTGTCCTCCCCCATTCTGGGAAAGCTTACCACTCTTTCCTTTCTGGGTATGCGTATTCTTTCCGAGCCCAGGGGTTTATCCACAGCTTTCTCAACCGAGAAACTTTTGGTATTCGGTCCCTTTTTCCATTGAATCATGTCCATAAAGGCTTCAATCCTGGTTCTCACTCCCGCCTCTCCGGCGTGTTCATCGATGCTTATAGATGATAGAGGTATGCCCGCCTCCTTTGCCTCATGTTCGATAAATTCCCCCATCACCGAGTCCGGTCCACAGGGGAAAGCCGGTAGGTGAATGATTCCATCCACAAGACCATTTTGACACCAATGCCAAACGGCTCCAAAAATCCGTTTTTGGTAATTCCAAAAAAGTGGCTTGGGCAAGGCGGACAGGGATTTTTTGATCTCGAAATCCGGTACCATCTCAGGGGTGAGGATGCACGCTCCCGTATCCTGGATTTTCTTCACGATATTCATGCTTATGTGAGGGTCATAAATGAGATAACAGTGTCCAGCTATCCCGATGGTTAGCCTGCCTGCCCGTCCGCCCCGACGAGTCGGGGTGGGCAGATATCCTTGACTCCCTTTTCTTCCCCCGCCCGTAAATATTTCGGTGGGTAGGTAACCTCGCATGAGTAAAGAGTGGAATTGCTCCTGAGCTTTTTGAGCCTTTTTGGATGCTTCAAAGATTCGTGAGGGAGCATGTCCCAATTTTTCTCCCAGCTGCTCAAAGAAGAGAGGCCAAGGTCTCTTCTCCTTTAAATCGACCGAGGAACAAAGAATATCAAAACCTTCCCTGCCCTTAAGCTCTCTCAAGGTGTTTTCCACCATATCCGGAAGACCCAAAAGTTTTGGACAGGTATAACCATCGGTATCCACGCTGACAAGACGCGGGATGAATAGAAAATCTACCTCGTCCACGAGATCCAACACATGTCCGAAGAAGGATTTGACTGGAAGACAGAGTTCATTCTCGGCAACCTTAAGTCCCGCATTTAAAATTCGCTTATTTGTTGCATTGGACACGACTACTTGGCAATTTAACTCATCAAAGAAGGTTTTCCACAGGGGGAAATATTTGTAGTAGAGGAGAGCCTGCGGCACTCCTATTTTAAAAGCCATAACCTTCTCCCCTCAAAGGATTTCCCAATTTATAGTTCTATTTAACCCTGAACAAATTCGTCCATAGGAATTTCTTCCAGCATTTGTGCTGTTTATCCAGGTCAATGCAAAATGCAAAAATAAAAAATAAAAATCACAAAT
>JASEGB010000027.1 GCA_030018275.1 Actinomycetota bacterium
TTAGGTACAGCGCTGGCCAAATTCCTTCTTTGCCGAACATGGGCTGTTCTCACTCCTTGCAGCCCATGCGTCGGTCTGTCAATCCTCTAGGAGGTGGACCACCGACTGGAGAGCCGTATGCGGGAGATCCGCACCTTTTTCGTTGGCTATTTAAATCGATGATTTTGGAGGATTTTGGAGGTTTAAGCCTAATTTTTAAGATGGGCTAGAGGGGCGATGACCAATGACTTGGTCCAGGGAAAGCGAGATATTCTTGAAAATTTTGGAGAAGGCGATAGGAGAGATAAATTGTTTGGCGGAAAGGATAAGGAGCTGTGCCAGATGCAGTTTTCGAAAAGCTTGCAAACAGCCACTTCCCGGTGCCGGCTATCCCCTTGCCGATATTATGTTCGTTAAGGGTGCGCCGACCAAGCTTGAGGATTCAGAGGGCGTGGCCTTCTTTGGAAAGGTGGGAGAGGCTCTTTTTAAGGCCTTTGATAGGTTGAATATGGATATAACCGATGTTTACGGTACAAATGCCGTGAAATGTTTTTTACCCGATGTCCAAAGCGTGTCCATCGAACACGTTGAAGCATGCAAAGAATATTTGAAAACCGAGATAGAGATATTGGGACCCAAAGTTATCGTGGCCATGGGACCATTGGCCTTCACCTTTTTGAAATCGATTTCCTTAGAGGAACATAAAAATCCCTTCAGCCCTAGAAGAGTCGTTAGGTTGAGACCAGATATACAGGTTCTTATGACACACGAACCCGAGGGAGCCTTAAAGGATCCTCAGGCAAAGAGGGAATTTTGGCGAGATTTGGAGAGACTCAGGCAAATTTTGGGGAAGTAAGCCGAATCATCATTCCTCGATTTCGATGGCTCCCATGGGACATTCTTCCATGCAAGTCCCGCAACCTTCGCAAGCATCCTCATTGACAATGGTTACGATATCATCCGCCATTTCAAGAACCCCATTGGGACAGCTGTCGACACAGATACCGCAGCCGGTGCATTCTTCTTCATCTATTATGGGTCTGGCCATAATTTTCACTCCTTTTTCGTTCAAGGATATTTTTCTCTAACTTTATACAAGAATCGGGAGTTCTTGTAAAGGAGAATTTTAAAAAAAGAAGAAATTCTTCCCCCAAGGGTCATGGGAGATATTTTTAAAAAATCTTGACAATAATAGAAATCTTCACAATAATAGACTTAGATTTTATATTAAAAATGTACTTAAAATTAAGAATCAGGGGTGATTTAAATGGCAAAGCCCATAGGCATCGATCTCGGTACAACCAACTCTTGCATCGCCTATATGGAGGCAGGCGAATCCATAGTGATCCCCAATGCCGAGGGTGGCAGGGTAACTCCATCCGTCGTGGCTTTCTCGAAAACGGGGGAGATGCTGGTAGGGGAGATTGCTAAGAGACAGGCGATCACCAATCCCGATCGCACCGTTATCTCCATAAAACGGAGCATGGGCTCGGATTGGAAGAAGACCATCGACAACAAGACCTATACCCCTCAGCAAATTTCCGCCTTTGTCCTTCAAAAGCTGAAGAGGGATGCCGAGGCTCATCTGGGAGAAAAAATCACAAAAGCCGTTGTCACCGTTCCCGCCTACTTCCAGGATGCTCAACGTCAGGCCACTAAGGATGCGGGAACCATCGCTGGTCTGGATGTGTTGAGAATTATCAACGAGCCCACCGCGGCTGCTTTAGCGTATGGTCTGGAAAAGGGAGGCAAAGGACGCATTTTAGTCTTCGACCTCGGTGGGGGTACCTTTGACGTCTCCATCCTTGAGATCGAAGAGGGAGTCTTTCAGGTCAAGGCGACTAGCGGAGATAACCATCTGGGTGGAGATGATTGGGATCGGAGGATAATGGACTGGATGGCCGATGACTTCAAGTCCAAATATGGTGTGGACTTGAGGAAGGATAGGATGGCTCTCCAGCGCTTGAAGGAGGCAGCTGAGAAGGCGAAGTGTGAGCTCTCCTCAACTCTGGAGACGACCATACATCTTCCTTTCATCACCGCCACTTCGGAGGGTCCTCTACACCTGGAGATGAGCTTAACCCGCTCTCAGCTTGAGCACATGACCACCGATTTAGTCGAGAGATGCCGTGGTCCTGCCGTCCAGGCGATGAAAGATGCAGGACTTAAGGCGGGGGATTTCGATCACGTGATCCTCGTTGGCGGGGCTACACGGATGCCCATAATCCAAAGTCTGGTGAAAGATCTGACAGGGAAAGAAGCCCGAAAGGACATCAATCCCGATGAGGTCGTAGCCGTTGGTGCGGCGATCCAAGCGGGCATCATCATGGGTGAAGTCAAGGAGGAATTACTTCTCATCGACGTAACTCCGCTTTCCCTTGGAATTGAAACCAAGGGTGGTATAGCAACCAGACTCATCGAGCGCAATACCGCAATTCCCACGAAGAAGAGCGAGATCTTCACCACCGCTGAGGATGGTCAGACCAGCGTTGAGATTCACGTCGTTCAAGGGGAGCGCCCCATGGCTGCGGATAATGTGACCTTAGGTCGCTTCCATCTTTTGGGGATTCCTCCCGCACCAAGGGGAGTTCCTCAAATCGAGGTCGCCTTCGATATCGATGTAAATGGCATCGTCCACGTCTCCGCCAAGGACTTGGGCACTGGGAAAGAGCAGAAGATGACGGTCACCGGAAGCACCGCCTTGAGCAAGGAAGAGATCGATAAGATGATAAAGGATGCCGAGGCTCACGCTGAAGAGGATCGCAGGAAGAGAGAAGCCGCCGAGATTAAGAACAACGCCGATAACCTCGTTTACACCACTGAGAAGTCTCTGAGAGAGGTCGGCGATAAATTGCCAGCCGCCGATAGGGAGCGCATCGAAAGCGCCGTCTCTGAGGTGAAGGAGGCTCTCAAGACCGATGATATAGAAAGGATTAAGAAGGCTTCGGATGAGCTCATGCAGGCTTCCTATAAGATCGCTGAGGTACTTTACGCCCAGCAACAACAGCAAGCTCAAAGCGCAGGCAAAAAGGAGACCGGAGGCGATGAAGGCGTCGTCGATGCCGAAGTGGAAGAAGACGAAGAGAGGAAGAAGAAATAATTTCTCTAATTTAGGAGGGGCTTCAAAAGGAGGAGATGAAAATGGCCATTATAAGATGGGATCCATTTAGAGATTTTCTCGCCCTTCAGAATGAAATTGGAAGACTTTTCGAGAGGACCTTCGGTTTAGAAGAGAGACCTCGTTTGGGCAGGTGGGCTCCAGCCATCGATATGTATGAGATGGATGACAAGCTCGTGGTCAAGGCAGAGCTGCCTGGACTCAAAGCGGAAGATGTGGAAATACATGTAAACGAAGATTCTCTAACTATTAAAGGCGAGCGTAAATTCTCCGAGGAGGTAAAGGAGGAGAATTATTATAGAATTGAGAGGCGCTATGGAGCTTTTGAACGGGTGATTCCACTTCCCACGAGCGTCAAGACGGCGGACGTCAGCGCCACCTTCAAGGATGGTATCCTCGAAGTTACCTTACCCAAAATCGAGGTGGCAAGACCGAAAAAGGTTAAGGTCAAAGTTCAACCAAAGTAAGTTGAGTGGCAATGAATTGAAGTGGAAGCCCCTCCATTCTTTGTTTTGGAAGCATCTTGAGTCGGGAGGAGAGGTGAAGTAAGTGACAGAGAAAGAGAAGATCGAAGGAAAAGGGACAAGAAGAGAAACCCTTCCACAGGGCGAAGAAACCTGCGAGGAAGGAACCAAGAGAGTTTCAAGGAAAAAGACCAAAGTGGGTAAAGAAGATTTAGCAACGCTTGAGAAAAAGCTTAAGGCGAAGGAAGCAGAAGCTACCGATTATCTGCATACCTTGAAACGACTTAAAGCCGATTTTGAGAATTTTAAGAAGCGCATGGTGAAGGAGCAGACTCAGTTTTTGGAGATGGCGTCACAGAATATAATCATGCAGCTGCTACCAATCCTCGATAATTTGGAGAGAGCATTGGAAGCCTCTCGAGAAAATAAAAATCCCGATAATTTACTCAAGGGCGTGGAAATGGTCCACTCCCAACTCAAGGGCATTCTCGAGAAAGAGGGCTTAAAGATCATCGATCCCTTGGGAGAAAAATTCGACCCCTTGAGACACGAAGCCCTTATGCAAGTTGAAAGCGATGAACACAACGAGGATACGGTGGTTGAGGTTTTGCTCAAGGGCTATCTTTTGAAGGAGAAGCTTCTTCGACCTGCAGCGGTCAAAGTGTCCAAGAGGCCGCCGATCGACGATAGCCAATAGCTTCAAATTCAAAATTTAAAAATCAAAATGCAAAATGACAAAGTAAAATTCAATTTTTGATCTTTGCATTTTAAATTGGTGAAATGGTGTGGTGAGTTAAGTGTTCGGTAGAAGATATAAGGATTACTATAAAATCCTTGGAGTTAGCAAAGATGCCACTCAGGAGGAGATCAAGAGGAGCTATCGGGGACTTGCCCGTAAATACCACCCTGACGCCAATCCATCCAATAAAAAGGAAGCCGAGGAGAAATTCAAGGAAGTAAACGAAGCCTACGAGGTTTTAAGCGATCCAAAGAAGCGTCAGGAGTATGACCAGGGTGTTCGCTTCTTCGAAACGGGATTTTCTCCCTTCAGGGATTTTGGTTTCGAGAGACCCTTCGGTGACTTTGAGTTTTCGGACATATTCGACATATTCAGGGATTTTGGATTTAGACGAGAATACCCTCAAGCTGGAAGGGACCTATATTACAATGTCAATCTCTCCTTTGAGGATGCGCTTAGAGGGACAACCACAAGCATAGATCTCAACGAAGAAGTGAGTTGTCGTACATGTGGAGGAACTGGGGCGAAGCCCGGTACCTCACCCGTGGTCTGTCCAGTCTGCGGCGGCAAGGGAATGGTTGCCTACAATCAAGGTTTCTTTAGCCTCAGTCGAACCTGTCATAAATGCATGGGTCGGGGAACGATAATAGAAGCTCCCTGTCCCACTTGTCGGGGGGCGGGTACCGTAGAGCAAACCAAAAGGGTGGAGGTGAAAATACCCCCCGGTGTAGAGGATGGCTCCAAGATAAGGTTGAGAGAGAAGGGAGAGCCAGGAGTAAGAGGTGGACCTCCTGGAGATTTATATATCATCACCAACGTAGCTCCGCACTCGTTTTTTAAGAGGAAGGGTACTAATATTTTGCTCGATCTACCGATCACACTCACCGAAGCAGCCCTAGGAGCTAGCATCAAAGTACCCACCGTAAATGGTACGGTTTCCTTAAAGATTCCACCCGGCACCCAGGACGGGCAGATTTTCCGGTTGAAAGGGAGAGGAGCTCCTCGGCTCCATGGTTGGGGGCGTGGCGACATGTTAATAACCATTCACGTGGTCGTTCCCACCAAGCTAACTTCGGAGGAGAAAGAGCTTTTGGTCAGATTCGCCAATAAACGTAAGGAAAATCCCAGAGAACATCTGGAGAGGGCGATGACCAGGGGTTCTTGAGGTGGTGATCACTATGAAGAAGAAAAAAGAGGAGGATTTCAGGGATATCGATATTCCGGTATATATGATCAGCGTGGCTGCCAAGCTAGCGGGCGTGCATCCACAGACGCTAAGGATCTATGAGCGGAAAAAGCTAATTAGACCCAGCCGCACACCTGGGAGTACGCGACTGTACTCGGCCGAGGATATCCAGAGGCTCAAATACATTCAACGGCTCACCCAGGAATGTGGGGTAAACCTCGCCGGGGTGAGGCTCATCATGGATCTCAGGCGAGAATTGGAGGTTATGAAGAAGGCTCTGGACGAAGCCGAGAAAAGGTTTGAGGATTTTGAGCGGGAAGTGGAGGAGAGGATGGAGAATATCCGCCGAAGTCATCGGCGGGATTTGGTTCTCATTCCACGAGGTGAAATCGTAAGAAGGTAATTATGGAGTGGTGAGGATGAGATTCGATAAATTTACGGTGAAGGCTCAGGAGGCAATCGGTGATGCCCAAAGGGTGGCTGAGGATAGGAACCACCAGCAGGTGGATGTAGAGCACTTGCTCCTTGTCCTTCTTCAGCAATCCGAGGGTGTTGTCTCCACCATTTTAAAGAAGCTGGAGATAAGCCCCGAGGCGATCAAAACCGAGGTTGAGCGAGAGCTGGAAAAGACTCCCAAGGTATATGGACAGGTGGGAACGATATACGTTACCCCCCGATTGAAGAGGGTCTTCGATCTCGCTTTCGCCGAAGCCGAGAAGTTAAAAGACGAGTACGTCAGCACTGAGCACCTACTTATGGCAATAATCGAGGAAGGGGGTCAGGCATCCTCAATCCTAAAAAGATTTAGTTTAACCAAGGATGCCCTGTACGATGTTTTGGCGAAGGTTCGGGGACATCAAAGGGTAACCGACCCCTTCCCTGAGGACAAATATCAAGCACTCGATCGCTACGGGCGCGACTTGGCCGAACTCGCTCGGAAGGGGAAATTAGATCCGGTCATCGGAAGGGACGACGAAATCAGGCGGGTGATTCAGGTCCTTTCCCGGAGAACGAAGAATAACCCAGTACTTATGGGAGATCCAGGTGTGGGCAAGACGGCCGTAGTCGAAGGCTTGGCACAGCGCATCGCAAGTGGAGACGTTCCCGATGGTCTTAAAAATAAGCGGATCATCGCATTGGATATCGGTGCTCTCATTGCGGGCACGAAATATCGTGGGGAGTTTGAGGACAGGCTCAAAGCAGTTCTCAAGGAGATAACCGAGGCACAAGGCCAAATCATTCTATTCATCGACGAATTGCACAACATAGTTGGGGCTGGAGCTGCGGAAGGAGCGGTTGATGCTGCCAACATGTTGAAACCGATGCTCGCTCGGGGCGAACTCCGTTGCGTGGGGGCAACGACCATCGATGAATATCGCAAGCGCTTGGAGAAGGATGCTGCCCTTGAGCGGAGGTTCCAACCCATCCTCGTGCGGGAGCCCTCCGTAGGGGATACCATAGCCATCCTTAGGGGGTTGAAAGAGCGTTACGAGGTCCATCATGGAGTGAGAATCACCGATCCTGCGATCATAGCCGCCGCCACCCTCTCCGACAGGTATATCAGCGACCGATTTCTCCCGGATAAGGCCGTTGATCTCATCGACGAAGCGGCTTCTCATTTGCGCATTGAGATGGATAGCATGCCCTCCGAAATCGATGACATTGAAAGGAAGATCAAGCAATTGGAGATAGAGAGGCAGGCGCTCAAGAAGGAGAAGGATAGAGCATCCAGGGAAAGATTGGAGAAGCTGGAAAAAGAGCTCGCAGAACTCAAAGAGAAGGGCGATCGAATGAAGACTCAATGGCTCAAGGAGAAGGAAATCATTTCCCGTATTCGAGAACTCAAGGAAAAAATCGAGCAAACGAAACTTGAAGAACAGAAGGCTGAGAGAGAAGGCGATCTTGAAAAGGCTGCAAGGCTCAGATATGGCGAGCTCTTGGAACTGGAGTGTCAACTGAAGGAGGCAAACGAGAAACTGCTAAAGCTTCAAAAGGGTCCCAGGATGCTCAAGGAGGAAGTTGATGAGGAGGACATCGCAGAGGTTGTCTCCAAATGGACTGGAATCCCCGTCTCCAGGCTCATGGAGGGAGAAATCGAGAAGCTCATCCTCATGGAAGAGCGCCTTTCCAAAAGGGTTGTGGGGCAGGAGGAAGCGATAAAGATCGTCTCCGATACCATCCGAAGAGCTCGTGCTGGTTTGCAGGATGTCAGTCGTCCCCTCGGTTCCTTCATCTTCCTCGGTCCCACGGGTGTGGGGAAAACTGAGCTCGCCAGAGCTTTAGCCGAATTCCTTTTCGACGATGAAAGGGCCATGGTCAGATTGGATATGAGCGAGTATATGGAGAGACATACCGTTGCCAGACTCATAGGGGCTCCTCCTGGATACGTGGGATATGAAGAGGGAGGGCAACTCACCGAAGCCGTGAGAAGAAGACCATATTCCGTTATTTTGCTGGATGAAATAGAAAAAGCCCATCCGGAAGTGTTCAATACCTTGCTCCAGATTTTAGATGATGGTCGGCTGACCGATGGGCACGGGCGCACCGTGGATTTCAAGAACACCATCGTCGTCATGACCTCGAACCTGGGCACGGCGCATCTCCAAAAGGTGGCTGTGGGATTCGCAAGGACTGAAGAAGGATTATCCAACTATAATGAAATGAAGAAAGTGGTCATGAGCGAGTTAAAAAAGGCTTTTCGCCCCGAGTTCTTGAATCGTATAGATGAGATTATCATCTTCCATCCTTTGACCCTGGGAGATATCAAGAAGATCGTTGATATCCAAATTGGATACCTCAAACGTCGCTTGGCTGAGAAGAAAATTAGTTTAATTTTAAGCGAGGGAGCAAAGGAATTCTTGGCCAAGGAGGGGTTCGATCCCAACTTTGGGGCAAGACCACTGAAGCGAGTCATACAGAGAGAAATCCAAAACCCATTGAGTTTAAAGATACTGGAAGGGGAATTTAAAGAGGGCGATTGCGTAGAGGGCGATTGCGTAGAAGACAAAATTGTTTTTCTGAAGCGAGAGAGGGTGAAGGCTGCAAATTAGGATCCCAACAATGTTGTCTCCCTTTGAGATTGAATTTTTGGTCAGGTAATTATACTTGAGGAGTGAGGTGAGTTTACCTCGCTCCTTTATTGTTTTCCGACAGATAAATTTGGTGAGGCATTTAAATTCGGGAAGATTCTTTAGAAATATCGAGGAAAGAAAGAGGTTTTAGAGTGTGGATTTAGAATTATGCTATATTTGGATTTTTACTTAAATTAGGGATAAATTTTGAGAGCTCAAATGGTTGGTTGTGAAAGGAGTGACAGAGATGCAAGAAATACCAACTCCCCCCGAGCGTCCAAAATCCAGTACTGGGATAGAGCCAAATGTAGCCAGACTTCTTTGCTATCTTTTGACCTGGCTTACTGGGCTTATTTTCTATCTGATTGAGAAGGAAAATAAGGATGTCCGATTCCATGCCATGCAAGCTATTCTTTTCGGAGTAGCTATAATCGTGGTTGGGATCGCTATCGCCATCTTGGGAGAGATTCTAACCTATATTCCCATCATCGGCGCGATAATCTATATGCTACTTGGGGCGGCTTATAGCATTGGCGTTTTTGCTCTGTGGATTATTTTGATGATCAAAGCTTATCAAGGGGGAAGGTATAAGCTTCCAGTCCTGGGCGATATGGCAGAGAAATATGTTTAAGGAGGTGATTTTATTGCCCACGCTCGTAAAAAGGATCGGAGCCTGGTCGGTTTTTAAATTCAGTGTAGTTGCCTACCTCATATTTTTCCTGATATTCTTCATCTTTGTCGTCCTTGGTTACCTTGTGGTTTTGAGCACGGGCATGCTCGGCGCTGAGGGAAGGGAAGCCATGGAAGCTCTTCAGGCCGCGGGCATAAGCGGTGGGATAGCTTTGGTCGTCTTCTTCTTTATGGGGATATTCTTTTGCATTTTCAACGCCGTCTTCAATGCCATCGTAGCTTTAATTTATAATCTCACAGCCATGATAACCGGGGGCATCGCGCTCAACCTCGAGGAGAAAACTAAGATTGAGGAAGTGAGGAAGTGAAGGACGAGATCAAAAACTTTAGGGATTTACCAGTGTGGCAAAAGGCGCATAAGTTGTTTTTAGAGACCGTTGAAGATGTAAATAAATTCCCTAAAAATAAAGTGGCAATATTCTCGTCCAACAGCTTCTTCGTTCAGTTTCTTCCATAAGTGCCAATATCGTCGAAGGATTTGGTAAAAACAAGGGTAGGGAATTCCAGCGTTATTCGATAATAGCACGTGGTTCAACCACTGAAAGCCAAGATTGGTTTCTAAAATGTGAAGCCGTAGGTTTTATTGATAAACCCACCTTTGAGAAACGCTTTCTTTCATGCGAAGAGATAAGAATAATGCTTAACTCATTGGTTGGAAGTTTAAGAAAGAGTCTTGAATCACTCTGATGAGGTTTTCAATTTTACCTTTGAGTCCCGAGGAGACGCAAGCTTTCCCATCCGAGGTAATGATCACGCCCTCTAAATCCTTGGTTTGCTCGATAAAGTTCATGCCTTTCGGGTAACCCATTACAAAGATGGCGGTGGATAAAATATCGGCTTCAGTGCAGCTTCTGCTGGTGACCACCGTGACACTCATCAATCCCTCAATGGGCATCCCCGTTTTGGGGTCGAGTATATGGTGATACCGCCGACCCTTCTTTACGAAGTACCGTTGATAATCGCCAGATGTGCTCACACTTTTATCATCCCTGAACTTAAGGATGCCAATGATTTCTTCTTCGCCCTTTTTTGAGCGAGGATGCTGAATACCGATTCTCCATGGTTTACTCCTCGGCTTCGAGCCAATTACACGGGTTGTACTCCCCGTGGTGACCAGGGCTTGAGATATTCCATGCCTTTTTAGAGCCTCTATTGCTTTATCCGTGGCGTATCCCTTAGCTACTCCACCCAAATCCAATCTCATCCCCGGTTTTTCCAGTTTTACTAAGTTGTTTTTTCTGCCGATACTTATGCTTTTTAAATCCAGCAATGGCAATTTTTCATCCAACTCCACTTTGGTGGGAATGTGGGGTTTTTTTTCAAAGTTCCACAGTTGGGTCAAAGGTCCCACGGTGATGTCGAAGGCCCCCGCGGTTTTCTGACCATATGCTTTGCTCAAGGAGACGACCGCAGTTACTTCGGATGAGACTCTTACCCCTTTTTTACCTGCATTTTGGTTTATCTTTGAGATTTCGCTTGAAGGGTCGAAAAAATTCATCAATCTGTGGACTTTTTCCATCTCACTCATGGCCTCGTTCACTGCTCTCTCAACACGTCCTTGGTCTTTTCCATAAGCCTTAATCGAAACATAGGTACCCAAAAGAACCCTCTCCTTCACATAGGGCTCTTGGGTATAGCCCTTAGCCCGGAGTGCCCACCAGAGAATCAAGGCCATTAGCCCAATGGAAAGAATCAAAATCCATCGATTTTTTCGCAGCGAAGATAGTCTTGGCATATCTTTGGAAGATATCTCCGGGTTTTTAGGTGCTTTTATAGGGAATATAACATATGTTATAGTAAATAAGTAAATATGAAAGGATTAGATGGCGATAGATATGAAAATCGAGGAGGTTAAAAAGAAATATAAAAATGAGTTCAAGCAATCATTCATAACCTACCTCAGAGAAGTTATGTTGATGGCTTATTGGGCTTGAGTTTTCTTAGGAATATTAAAATATACATCGATTTTAGGACAGGTGTTTTGGAAATAGATTAAATAATAGATAGGTGTGTCCCTCCTTTTTTTCTTCTGGTCTTGTCTTGAGTTCCTCATACCTCTGAATAACTTTCAATCAAACCAAATTCGCCATTTTTGGCCAGAAGGGTTATAATTCATGGATGTAATAGAACTATAGGCTAGATGTTAATCTCAATTGAGCTCATCTCAAATTCAAAATTCAAAATGAAAAGTGCAAAATGACAATCCAAAAT
>JASEGB010000028.1 GCA_030018275.1 Actinomycetota bacterium
TTTTCTTTCTGCTTTACAACCACAACTCTGGCTTCCTTGTGATATATGGCTTTGGGGGTAACTTCCTTGATGGCTTGATAAGCTACTTCATCGGCTCTGGTGGCCAGGAGTATGCAGGATATTACTTTGACCAAGAGACTGGGTTATACTACTTAAAGAGTAGATACTACAGCCCTGAGATATGTAGCTTTTTAACTAAAGATGTTGTTGAGGGAGAATTAGAGAGACCATAGAGTCTCAATCCCTATGCCTGCTGTGAAGACATCCTTTCAGATATGTTGATCCCAAAGGAGAATGCGCATTCGCGGTTTGAGTTGTAAGTATTTCTACATGGGAGCTAGTCAAATTTTTAGCAGGCAATTCTGTTTCTTGCTTAACCGCCCTCCGATTGCTAAAATAGCTGTGAGCTTAATGGAGGGATGAAGGTTGGGCATCATCGTGCAAAAATACGGTGGGACTTCGGTTGCCGATACTGAACGTCTTAAAAAAGTAGCCAGGCGCATAGTCAAGACAAAGGAGCGGGGAAATGCGGTTGTAGTTGTGGTATCTGCTTTGGGTGAAACCACGGACGAACTCCTGAAAATGGCCCATGAGATTACTCCCACCCCTCCCGAGCGAGAATTGGACATGCTCTTGGCCACGGGGGAACAAGTCTCCATCGCCCTTTTAAGCATGGCCATTAACGCCCTGGGATACGATGCCATCTCATTCACCGGTCCCCAGGTTGGGATCCTCACGGATACGACCCATACCAAGGCTAAGATAATGGACATAAGAACCGAACGCATCCTCGATGAAATAAAAAAGGGAAGGATCGTCATCGTCGCAGGCTTTCAAGGTGTCACCGTGGATCAAGATATCACCACCTTGGGAAGGGGCGGATCGGATACCACAGCCGTAGCTTTAGCTGCCAAGCTCAAGGCGGATGTGTGTGAGATTTACACGGACGTGGAAGGTGTGTACACAGCCGACCCCCGGTTGGTGCCCGATGCCCGAAAGCTCCCCGTCATCTCCTACGAAGAGATGCTCGAACTGGCGGCGAGTGGTGCTACAGTGCTTCAGCTTCGGGCGGTTGAGTATGGGAGAAATCACGGTGTTCTGATCCATGTTCGATCCAGCTTTTCGGATAAAGCGGGAACTTTGGTAAGGGAGGTAGACCAAATGATGGAGAGGGTTATAATCAGTGGAGTCGCTTATGACATCGGAGAAGCCAAAGTCACCATCCGAGATGTCCCCGACAGACCCGGAATCGCTGCCAAGGTTTTTAAGGCTTTGGCGGATGCCAATATCAATGTGGATATGATCATTCAAAACGTGAGCGAAAAGGGGTTCACCGATATCTCCTTCACTGTGGTCAAGGAGGATTTAATGAGAGTTGGGCGGGCATTGGAATCCATAGTTGAGGAACTCAAGGCCCGAGGTCCCTATTACGACGAGAATATCGCCAAGGTTTCCCTGGTGGGAGCGGGTATGAAGACCCACTCGGGAATAGCCGCCGATATGTTCAGCGCTCTTGCGGAGGAGAATATCAATATTCAAATGATCAGCACTTCTTCCATCAAAATCTCCTGCGTGGTCGATGCCAAAGAGGTTGGGAGAGCGGTGAAGGCCGTCCATAAGAAATTTAATCTCGGTAAGGAGGCAGTAATTTGTGAAGGAGTATAATGTCGCCATAGTGGGTGCAACGGGTGCCGTCGGTGAGGAAATGCGGAATATCTTGGAGGAGAGAAACTTTCCCGTTGCCAATCTGAGATTGCTTGCCTCCGAGAGATCCATCGGTCGGAGGCTTACTTTTAGGAGAGTGGGGGTAGCCGTTGAGCAACTTTTTCCCGATTCCTTCGAAGGTGTGGATATTGCCCTATTTTCCGCTGGAGCTTCCATAAGCGAGGAATTCGCCCCCCTTGCTGTGAAAGCGGGAGCTATAGTCATCGATAATAGCAGCGCTTTTCGTATGAAAGAGGATGTTCCCCTGGTGGTTCCCGAGGTTAATCCTGAAGCCTTAAAGGGTCATAAGGGCATCATCGCCAATCCGAATTGTTCAACCATTCAGATGGTTGTGGTCTTAAAGCCCCTTCACGATCGAGCGAAAATAAGAAGAATCGTGGTTTCCACCTATCAAGCGGTCTCCGGTACGGGAAGGAAAGCTGTCCAAGAGCTCTTGGATCAAGCGAAAGCCTATCTTGCCGGGGAGGAGATTATTTCAGGGGTTTATCCTCATCAGATAGTCTTCAATCTTCTGCCACACATCGATGTATTCCTGGAAAATGGCTACACCAAGGAAGAAACGAAGATGGTCGATGAGACCCGGAAGATATTTGGCGAACCCGAGATGAAAATCACCGCAACCTGTGTTCGCGTCCCCGTCTTCATCACCCATTCGGAGGCGGTAAACATCGAAACCGAAAGGAAGATTTCAGCCTCTGAAGCCCGTCGAATCCTTGAGAATGCACCTGGAGTGGTGGTCATCGACGACCCGGAGAACTTGGCTTACCCCATGCCCATTTTCGCTGCGGGAAAGGACGCATGCTATGTGGGTCGAATTCGAGAGGATGAATCCGTAAGATGCGGACTTAATCTGTGGATCGTCTCCGATAATTTGCGCAAGGGAGCCGCCCTTAACGCCGTGCAGATAGCTGAACTTTTGATAAAGCAATAGCGGCGTTTCAGGATTTGTCTTAAGCTTTGTATCAGCCTATAATAAAAAATTGGAAGAAAATTCTCGCCCAGTTGTAAATACGAGGTCAGATGGGGAAATAGTACGCCTCACCGGGCCAAAGGCAGCGGGTTTAACCTGTGGGACCTTATAACCACAGGTTTTAAATTTGTGAAACTCGGAATCTTTATCGAGGTGTTCCGTTTGAGGACAAGGAAACACGAGATTCAAGTGAATCTGAGGTCTATCATGGATAGAGAAGAACGGTTTCGCAAGGGAGAACGTGTTAGCTGGATGGGAATATGGGGAAATGTGGCTTTGACCATTTTCAAGGCTTTGGCCGGCATTCTGGGTAGGAGCCAAGCTATGGTAGCTGATGCTACTCATTCCCTTTCAGATATCGCCACTACCACGTTCGTACTCCTCAGTCTGAAGATTTCAAAGAAACCGGTAGATGAAACTCATCCCTATGGTCACGGGAAAATAGAGGCAATAGCGGCTGGACTCGTGGGTTCTCTTCTTGGTGCAGCGGGCGTTGCCATTTTGCTCTCCGCCATCCGATCGATCTTGGTGGGAGTATCCCGCATTCCTGGGGCAATTGCTCTTGTGGCAGCCATAACTTCTATCGTTGTCAAGGAAGGGATGTTTCAATATACTGCGCGGGTTGGCAGGAAGCTCCATAGCCCAGCGGTTATGGCTAGTGCTTGGCATCATAGGTCTGATGCTCTCTCTTCGGTGGCGGCACTGGTCGGCATCGGCGGTGCCAGGCTGGGCTATCCAATCCTAGATCCGTTGGCGGGAGCGGGCGTTTCTCTGTTCATCATCAAGATGGGATACGATATTACTGTAGAGTCATTCCATCATCTCATGGATACGGCTCCGAGGGAAAACATCTTAAGGAGAATTACCGGCATAGCTGAGGAGGTAGAAGGAGTCGAGCACGTCCACGAGATCAAAGCCCGACGTATGGGACAGTACCTGCTTGTTGATTTAAAATTAGAGGTCGATCCAAAAATCACGGTGGCCACGGGACACACCATCGCCAGCGAAGTCAGGCATAAAATCATGGGAGAGATGGATAATGTGGCCGATGTGATGGTACACGTCAATCCATATAAACGCCATCCTCCCCATGGGCACCCCGGAACCACCGATTAAACTGATCCTTTCACCTGCTAGCGAAACTTTTCAAAAGCGACCTTAAAGGTGACTCTAAAAGGCGACCCTAAAAGGGTCGCTCTGTGCGCTTGTGAGCGTACATGGTCAGAGAGGTGAAAGTCTTCTTCGGGTGTACTCTCCAGCCTGTAACCGAATGTAACTGCGTCGCCGAGAGGCGGGGTGGGGAGCAACGGGAGGTGAGCAACCAGTCCGTAGGATAACGAACTCGATTCGGCCGGGCGATGTCGGCGAGCCTGCTAGAGAAAGTGAAGCCCAAAACCTGCTAAAGTAGGAGACCTGCTTAGGCTAAAGGAGAGAGGGAAAGGGCGATAAGCAGGGGCACGTCAGGTGGTTGGAGACGGAATGGTTGTAAAGCCATAAAACCACATTCCCGGTTCTGGATAGCTGGATAAGGGTGCGATTGCGAAGCATCCTACGCAAAAGGCAGGGAAGAAAGAGACGTGGACGAGGACTGGATCACAAGCGCTAGCCAAATTCCTTCTTTGCCGAATATGGGCTGTTCTCACTTGTTGCAGCCCATGCGTCGGTCTGTCAATCCTCTAGGAGGTGAACCACCGACTGGAGAGCCGTATGCGGGAGATCCGCACGTACGGTTTGGAGGGGGGAGGAGCTGGGAAACCAACCAGCCCTTCCTACCCTATCATTCTTCATTGACCACATCACCTTGTGGCTTTAAGCTATAAATCGAAGGCAATCTTATTTCCTGAAGACAAAAATGGAGACCGCTGAATTTATCGAGATTTTAAAAAAGGACGAGAACTACCGGGGGCAGATCGTTTATTCGAAAAGAATTCCACCTAGGGAAGCGACCTTTGGTGTTCTTAAGCAACCCCTGCCCAAAATTTTGGAAGAGAGTTTGCGCAAGCTCGGTATAACCAAGCTCTATCATCATCAAGTACAGGCCATCGATCTCGTAAGGCAAGGGGAAAATGTGATCATAGTCACGGGGACGGCTAGCGGCAAGAGTTTATGCTATAACATCCCCGTGCTCGAAGCGATCTTGAAGAACCGGAGGAACGCCTCTCTCTATCTTTTCCCCACAAAGGCACTGGCTCAGGATCAATTAAGGATCCTTCACCAGTTTAAATTGCCGGGTCAGGTTCCCGCCACTTACGATGGCGACACGCCCATCGATGAAAGAGCCTGGATAAGGAGCAACGCAAATATAGTCCTCACCAATCCGGATATGCTTCACTATGGAATCTTGCCTCACCACAAGATGTGGGCGAATTTCTTCCTCAATTTAAAATATGTGGTCATCGATGAAGTCCATATTTTAAGAGGGGTTTTTGGTTCCAACGTGGCCAATATCATTCGGCGCTTGAGGAGAGTCTGTACCCATTATGGTTCAAAGCCGCAACTCATTTTATCCTCAGCTACTGTGGCAAATCCCAAAGAGTTAGCCGAAAATCTTATTGGTGTCAAGGTCGAGGTCGTGGACAGGGATTGTTCCCCTTGCGGTGAAAAATTCTTCTTATTCTGGAATCCCCCATACTTGGATCAGAGCAGGGAAAGGCGAAAGAGCTCCAACTCCGAGGCAACTTACCTCTTCGTCCAACTAGCGAAAAATGCCATCAGAAACATTACCTTCAGCAAATCTCGACGCACGGCGGAGTTGGTGTTCAAATATGCTAGGGATGAGCTCAAAGATAGACCAGATGTTTTATCCAAGACGAGTTCCTATAGAGCAGGTTACCTCGCTCCGGAGCGGCGCGCCATAGAGCAACGGCTATTTTCTGGGGAGCTTTTGGGAGTGAGTTCAACCAATGCCTTAGAGTTGGGCATCGATATTGGAACTCTGGATGCCTGTGTGATCAATGGTTTCCCTGGAACCATTGCCTCCACCTGGCAGCAAGCAGGAAGAGCCGGGCGGAAGCAAGATGCCTCCTTAGCCCTTTTGGTTGCCCAAGATGATCCCTTGGATCAATACTATATGAGATATCCCGGCGCTTTTTTTGGAAGGAGCCACGAACAGGCGATCATCGATTTTGAAAATCCCTATATTCTTTCCAAGCATTTGCTCTGTGCCGCCTATGAGATACCCTTATCCCCTGAAGATGAGGAATACTTTGGGAAATTCTTCTTGAGCGTGGTGAAATCGTTGGCGGAGGAAGGTGAGTTGCTGGAGAGGAAATCCAGGTGGTTCTGGATAAAACGTGAATTCCCCGCTCAATCTGTGAACATCCGTTCAGCTTCCCAAGATACCTACTCCGTCGTTGAGATGGAATCAGGAACTCTCCTGGGAACGATAGATTCGGCAACGGCCTTCATCTACATTCATCCGGGGGCGATATATCTACATCAGGGCGATTCCTATCTCGTTGTGGAGCTCGACCTGGCCGAAAAGGTTGCCTTCGTCGAACCCATCTATGGCGATTATTATACGCAGCCCCGGGAGGAGACAACCCTCACGGTCCTCAGTGAAATCAGAAGAAAAGACTGCGGTTTCACCTCTGTTTCCTTCGGGAAGGTCGATGTGACCAGTCACGTAATCGCCTACCAAAAAAGGAGGATTTTCACGGGTGAAATACTAGGTGTGGAGGAGTTGGACTTACCCCCTCAAAGGTTTAAAACCGAGGCCTTCTGGTTTACGATACCCAACAATGTTTTGAATGCGCTAAAGCTAGATAATCTGCAGTTGGCTGGTGGGATTCATGCCATCGAGCATGCCTCAATCGCCTTGCTTCCCGTGTACGCCATGTGTGATAGATGGGATATCGGAGGAGTCTCCACCCCGCTTCATTTTCACACGGGAATGCCCACGATCTTCATTTATGACGGATTCGAAGGTGGGATCGGCATCGCCGCCACGGGATATGAACTTTGTGAAGAACTCCTGAAGGCGACATCGGTCTCCATCAAGGACTGTGGGTGCAGGGAGGGCTGTCCATCTTGCATCCAATCCCCAAAGTGTGGGAATTGGAACGAACCCCTCGATAAGCAAGCGGCAATTAAGATTTTAGACAAACTGTTGGGCTGGAGGGAGAAGTCTAGAGGGAGAAGTCTAGAGGGCTTTTGACTCTAGACTCATCCCTTATCCCTTAAATTCAGAAGGAGGAATCATGTACATTAGTGTGATAGGGGCGGGCCAGTGTGATGATAAAATCTACGGGATTGCCTATGAGGTTGGTAGGCTCATTGCACAAAGAGGCGCCATTTTGGTTTGTGGAGGCTTAGGTGGGGTTATGGAAGCCGCCTGCAAGGGTGCGAAGAGTGCGGGGGGTCTGACTGTGGGCATCCTTCCCACTGAGGAGAGAGACGCCAATCCCTACGTTGATATAGCCATTCCCACGGGCATGGGTGAAGCCCGAAATGCCCTTGTCGTTCGAGCCGGACAGGTGGTTATAGCCATCGGTGGTGAGTTCGGCACCCTTTCCGAAATAGGATTGGCCCTCAAGATGGGAAAATCCGTAGTGGGCATCGGAACATGGGAGCTCAAGAAGGAAGGAAAACCGGTCGACGCTGTAATTCCGGCAAAAAATCCCCAGGAAGCTGTGGGAAAAGCCTTCCTTTTAGCCCACTAATTCAGCGTGATTGTCAGCGAACTTCCGAGATGTTATAGTAAAATATGCTTATCTCTTCTTTGCTTTATTGCTGTGTAAAAAGGAGAGTTTTAGGGTAAATTATTTATGATGGGGTTTTAAGGAGAGGCTATATGAGGACGAGTGTGGATGTGCACAATTATTTGCAATCAAGAGATATACCCCATGAGATTTTTCTATTGAATAGCCCCACCAGAACTGCAGAAAGAGCTGCTGCCCTTTTAGGATTGAATTTATGTGAAATTATTAAAACCGTGATATTTTTCGTAGATAGTGAACCAGTTGCTGTGGTGACGTGCGGGGATAAAAAGGTGAGTTATAAGAAGTTAAAAAAAGTTTTGGGGACTTCCAGAGTCAGATTGGCAAGCCCTGAAGAGGTTGTTGAGCTCACCGGTTACGTTGTGGGAGCCACTCCACCATTTTGTTTTGAAAATAAAATTCGGGTTTTAATCGATAAAAGCGTGATGGATGTCGAAGTTGTGTATACAGGTGGAGGGGAAATAAATGCCATGTTAAAAATGAAATCCCAAGATTTGCAGGGAGTCACTCAAGGTGAGATAGTTGATGTAAATGATTAAAGTTGAGATTAGAATCCACTGCGTTTTTAATCTATAATGGCGAGTTCAGAGGAGGGGACATAAAATTCAAGAAGTGAATTGGGATGAGGGTTATCGAAAGTATTGAAGAACGATGTAAAGAATGTTATGGTTGTGTGCGTATCTGCCCCGTGAAGGCCATAAAGGTTAGGGATGGACAAACAGAAGTCCTCGACGAGAAATGCATTTACTGCGGTCGATGTATCAATGCTTGCACCCAAGGAGCGAAGCAAGCAAAGACTGAAATAGATTTAGTAAAGGGTTTGCTCTCCTCCCGTAAAGTAGTAGTTATTCTTGCCTCGGAGTGTGTGGCTTCATTTTATCCCGCAACTCCTGCCCAACTCAGCGCAGGCTTGGAGAAACTCGGTTTCTTCTCCGTAGAAGATACTCTTTTGGGCGAGGAACTCGTCGCCGATGAATATACGAAGCTTTTTAAAGAACGGGCAGGTGAACCCATAATTAGATCCACGTGTCCGGCGGTTGTCACCTGGTTAGAGAAGTATTACCCTGAATTCTTGGCCTATTTGGCTCCGATCATCTCTCCCGTAATCGCCCAAGGGCGTTTAATTAAGGAGATGTACGATCCCGGTGTAGCCACAGTATACATCGGTCCCTGCATTGCGGCGAAAGCCGAGGCCAGGGACGACCCTGTAGCCGATGCCATAGATGCTGTGCTCACCTTTGACGAGTTAAAATCGATGTTCAAAGAGGCGGATATCAATTTAGAGTCCCTCCCTCCAGTCGATTTGGATGCCGTTCGCCCCGTACTTTTGAGGATGTTTTCTTTGAATGGTGGTTTTCCCAGAGAAACTATCGACGGTTATTCCCTTTTGGATAGGGACATTCGGGTTATACGAGGAATTTATGGCATTGAAAAGCTTGCCGATGCCATCCTTCGTGGTGAGGTAAGACCAAAATTGATCGACGTTCTGGACTGCGATGGGTGTGTGGATGGACCTGCAATGGGAAGCAATATGAGCATCTATGCTCGGAAAAACATCATTGAGCAATATTATAAGGAGAAAAGTAAAAGCTCTCTGAGGAAGGTGAACTTCAAGCAAATTCTCCCCAGGCTGCCATGGATTGAAATGCGGCGAGAATTTAGCAGCAAGGAGGTAAAACTCCCTTTCCCCACGGAGGAAGAACTCAAGGCGATATTAGCTACTGCGGAAAAGCATGATCAGCGGGATGAGCTCGATTGTGGAGCCTGTGGATATGAATCCTGCCGAGAAGAGGCCATTGCCATTTACCAAGGCCTAGCGGAATGGGGAATGTGTTTTCCTTTTCAGCGAGGGCTCTTCTTGAAGGTGGTGGAACAGTTAAGGCAAACCTCCATTACCGATGGTCTGACTGGGTTATCCAACCATAAAAATTTCATGGAACGCTTAAAGGTGGAGTTTAAAAGGGCCTTACGTTATGGTTCACCTCTCTCACTTATTATGATCGATGTAGATCTCTTCAAACCCATAAATGACACATACGGTCACGTGAGAGGGGATGAGGTGCTAAAAATTATGGCGCAGATCATAAAGAGGAATATCCGAGAAGCAGACCTAGCTGCGCGCTATGGTGGAGATGAATTTGCATTGATCTTACCGGAGACTGCTGAAACCGAAGCCTTTGCCGTGGCTGAAAAATTGAGGAGAAAAGTCGAAGTTCACCAGTTTATTTTAAATGGTAACCCGAATAGAATCACCATCAGCTTGGGTATCACATCCCTTACTCCTGATATAAAGGATGCCGCAACCTTCGTTGAGAAAGCGGACAAAGCCATGTATAAAGCGAAAGAAAGTGGGCGGAATCGAGCCCATATCGCTTCGGACTCCTCGGACTAAATCCCATGCCTTATAAGTTTAAATTTAGGTGATTCCCACCTAACTGGTACTGTGATATGATACCTTTATGCTTGATAACC
>JASEGB010000029.1 GCA_030018275.1 Actinomycetota bacterium
CTGGTTATCAAGCATAAAGGTATCATATCACAGTACCAGTTAGGTGGGAATCACCAAAATTTAAAAATCAAAATGCAAAATGACAATGTATAAATGTATTATTAGCAAGATGGGTTAACACCATGTCGGGGTGAAGTGCTCCGAAAACACCCCTAAGAACGCTGTCGCGTCTACGGATTAAAGTCCCAAAATTTTGGATTTTGTTCTGTAATTTTGATTTTTGATCTTTGCATTTTAAATTTTTATCTACTGGATTGAGCAGAATGATGGGTAAAGTCTCAGAGTATACACATTGCAGTGGAGGGGAAGAGACGATGGCTTATAAAATTGGCTGGTTCTCCACGGGTCGAGATAAGGCCGCTCGGGATCTTTTAACCACGATTCATTCGGGCATAAAGGAAGGCGCCATTAAAGCTCAAATCATCTTCGTCTTCAGTGATAGGGGTGAGGGCGAAGCGGAGGAGAGCGACAAATTCTTTGAGCTGGTGAAAAGCTTTGGCATTCCTCTGATTTGCTTTTCCTCCAAAAAATTTGAGCCGGATCTTCGGGGAAAGAGCAAGGGAGACCCCATCGTTCTTAAGCAGTGGAGAGATCGATATCATCGGGAGGTCACCAAACTGTTGGGGGGATATGATCCCGATCTCATCGTTTTAGCCGGATATATGCTCATTGTAAGTGGGGAAATGTGTAGAAAATATCCCATGATTAATCTTCACCCCGCTGCCCCTGGGGGTCCCACTGGCACATGGCGGGAGGTTATCTGGAAGTTGATTGAAGCGCGACAAAGTAGAACCGGAATCATGATCCATTTGGTCACCGAGGAATTGGATAAGGGTCCTCCCATCACCTATTGCGCATTCCCCATCAGGGGTGCATCCTTCGATGAACTGTGGAAGAATTTGGATGAGAAACTAGAGATAAAAACACTGCCTCAAATCATTCGAGAGGAAGGGGAAGAAAATCCGCTTTTTAAGGAGATACGAAAGAATCAGGTCATTAGGGAACTACCCCTGATTTTTCACACCATTCAGCGATTTGCGGAGGGAAGGATCAATATCTCCCGCGGATCTGAAGGAGAAGTGAGATCGGTCATTGTGGATGGTAAGGTTTTGACCGAGGGTTTCAACCTAAGTCGGGAAATAAACGCCCATCTCAAAGAATGGTCGACAGGTGAGCTGAATTGATCAAGTGTCAATTAAACACCGATTGCGAGGGACCCATCTCCCTAAATGACAATGCTCTCGAGCTAACCTGTCACTTTATCCCCCAAGGGATGAAGTTTTTCTCGCAGGTGAGTGGATACGACGATTATCTGGCGGATATCGCCAAGAGGCCGGGGTACAAAGCCGGGGACACCCTCCGATTGATATCGCCGTTCCTGAAGGCTTATGGTGCCACGAATCTTAAGATTGAAAGGTACTCTGAGGCGAACCTCTCTCTGGTTCCCGGGGCGAAAGAAATTCTACAATTCATTCGTCAAAGGATACCCATTTTCATCGTGAGCACCAGTTACGAGCCCTATATACGTGTTTTATGCCGTCTTCTCGATTTTCCCCTGGAGAATGTCTATTGCACAAAATTGGATATAGATGGATATGAAATTGAAGAGCGGGAGACCAAAAGGCTTAAAGAGCTTGTGGAGGAAATTGTAGCCATGCCTCCGTTAGAGATGTCTTCCGATGTGCAATATTTGCAGGATTTGTCCCTCGAAACCCAAAAGATCATCGCCAGATTGGATGATATATTTTGGAGGGAAATGGCTTCGATGAAATGTGGGCGGTTGTTAAAAGAGATCAATCCCGTTGGGGGATGGGAGAAAGCTCAAGCCGTTTTAGACAGCTTGGCAAAGACGGGCAACTCCTTAAGTGAAGTGATATACGTGGGTGATAGCATCACGGATGTTGAAGCCCTTGACTTGGTGAGGAGAAATGGTGGTCTGGCAATATCTTTCAATGGGAATAGGTATTCCCTAAAGGCTGCGGAGATCGCGTGCATATCGGGTCATGTCATCGTCATTGCCATCTTGACCTGTGCCTTCTCGAAGGGGGGGAAGGAAAAAACCCTTTGGCTGGTGAGGAATTGGAACCATTCTGCCATCCGACAATCAGGTGTAAATGATCTCCTGATGGATGAGTTAATTTCACTTTATCCAAGTACTCTTCCCAGGGTGGAGATCATAACTGATTCTAACAGAAATGAGATAATCGATGAAAGTGAGACCTTCCGAAGGAGATTAAGGGGAGGGGCTGGAAGACTCGGCTAAAATCCGCTGACTGGTTGGCTCGTTGGCCGGTTGGCTAGAAAAACCAGCTAACCAACGAACTAGCAAACAAGCAAACCAAGCAAATAAGTAAACGGAGGAAAGGAGGAACCATGGTTAAAATAAGGCGGGCGTTAATTAGCGTCTCCGATAAGCGAGGTGTGGTGGAGTTCACTAAAGGCTTGAGGGACTTCGGAGTGGAGATAATCTCAACGGGAGGAACAGCAAAGGTTTTGGAAGATGCGGGGGTGCCGGTTAAAAAGGTTTCCCAGATTACGAAATTCCCCGAGATATTGAACGGTAGGGTGAAAACCCTCCATCCATTGATTCATGGAGCTCTTTTGGCTGATAGAAGCAAGGAGTCCCATCTTGAGACACTCAAGGAGCACGACATAGAGCCAATCGATTTGGTGGTGGTGAATCTCTATCCCTTTACCGAGACCATTTCCAGGGAGGGTGTGACTTTAGCCGAAGCCATAGAGCAAATCGATATCGGTGGTCCGTCCATGATCCGCTCCGCGGCCAAGAACTTTGAGGGTGTGGCGGTCGTGGTGCAGCCTGAGAGATACGATGAAGTACTCAACGAAATGCGACGGAACAATGGTTGTATTTCCAGGGAGACATGCCTTGATTTGGCCATCGATGCCTTCAGACATACGGCCCATTATGATGAGGCGATCTATCATTACCTGGCGAGGGATTTAGAAGAATTCCCCAGACTCCTCGATCTCTCCTTTGAAAAAATTCAGGATTTAAGATATGGCGAGAATCCACACCAAAAGGCGGCTTTTTATCGAGAGATCGGCGCACCACCACATTCTTTGGTTTATGCTCAGCAACTTCACGGGAAAGAGCTATCCTTCAACAATATCCTGGATTTGGATGCCGCGTGGTCTCTGGCCTGCGAATTCACTGTGCCCGCGGCGGTAGTCATCAAACACACGAATCCCTGTGGAGTCGGTCTCGCCAGCGATATATGTACCGCTTACGATAGGGCTTATGCCTCCGATCCCGTCTCCGCCTTCGGGGGCATCGTCGCCCTGAACCGGGTGGTCGATGAAGCTTTGTCCAAGAAGCTCACATCCACTTTTCTTGAGGTTGTAATCGCCCCTGCCTATCTCGAAGAAGCCCTGGAGATTCTGACCCAAAAGAAGAATTTGATCATCATGTACATGGGAGAAGAGAGGGAGCTGATGGTTGGTTTGAAGGACATCAAACGGGTGGAAGGCGGAATTGTGGTCCAGGACGTTGATCGAATTCGAGAGAGTAGAGACGAGATGAAGGTAGTGACCAGAATTCATCCCTCGGAGAAGCAATGGGACGATCTTCTTTTCGCCTGGCGGGTGGCAAAGCACGTCAAGTCAAATGCCATTGTCCTTGCCAAGGATCTAGCCACGGTGGGTGTGGGCGCGGGTCAGATGAGTAGGGTGGATGCTGTTGATATAGCCTTTAAAAAGGCTGGGGAGCGGGCAAAAAATTCCTCTTTGGCCTCGGATGCCTTCTTCCCCTTCAGGGACGCCGTTGATTTGGCCGCTAAGGCCGGAGTTAAGGCGATAATTCAGCCAGGGGGATCCATTCGAGACGATGAAATAATCGCCGCCGCGGATGAGCATAAGATAGCCATGGTGTTGACGGGGAGAAGACACTTCAGACACTAGCTAGCTAATCCTGTAGCTCTGTAGTGCGAGGCTTTCAGCTCGCCTTGGCTTTCAGCTCGCCTTATGCCTCACCTTATAATCCATGGTTAAGCTAAATGGTTGGTGAAGAGGAGAATGGATTCTCTGATTAGTTTCGCCGCAGCTATGGAGGTGATGTCTCCACCATCGAAGGGTGGGGAAACTTCGACGACGTCCATGCTAACTACGTTGAGGAACTTGAGCTCGTAAAGGCTTAAAAGCAATTCTTTAAAATCGTATCCGCCCGGATCAGGATTGCTCGTCCCTGGAGCACACGATGGATCCAGAACATCCACATCTATACTTATGTAAACGGCCGAATCCCCGATTTTATCGTGAAGCTGGGATGGAATGGATATTTCGGGTGTTGATAATAAACACTTCTTTGAAATTTCGTATTCTTCCCTTGTTCCCGATCTCACCCCGAGTTGAATGAGGAAAGACCCCCCTATCTCTTCCAAAATCCGCTTAGCCACGGTGGCGTGGCAAATTTTTTCTCCCTCATAGCTTTCACGAAGGTCCAGGTGGGCATCGAACTCGATCACGAAGAGTGGGGAAAAGCTTTTCCTTAAAGCCCGTACGGCACCCAAGGTCAGAGTATGCTCACCACCAATGATTACCGTAAAAGCCTTTTCCCTGGCTCGAATTAGTTCTTCTTTGATCCTTTCTAGGGATATTTCCATGGAATCCTCCATTTTTATATCCCCCCAGTCGCAGAGGACGATGTCCTGTAAATCCTTTCTCAATGTGGGACTAAAGGTTTCCAGGCTTTCGGAGGCTTTTCTTATTCGCTCTGGGGCAAGTTTTGTTCCGGAACGAAAGCTCTCGGTTTTATCCAGAGGTGCTCCAAGGATTATCGCGTCTGGATTGAGGTTATCCTGGGAGGCCAAGAACTTATCTCTATAGGGCGGTTTCAAAGGAAGTATCCTCCTCTAAAATCCCTTGGATAAACTTGGGAAGAATGAAGCACGCGGTATGGATTTCCGGGGTGTAATAGCGCGTTGAAATGTTGGAGGATATCAATCTTTCCTTGACCTTTTCAGGGGGGACGGCGGCGGGATCCCATTTTTTAGAGGCTATGGTAAAACTCCATAAGACGCCGGGATAGGTGGGGACAAAGGCAAGGTAAACCCGCACGGTGGGAAAGACCTGCTTTAATCCATTATATACGTTACGAAGCTCTTCCATTTGAAAGGTTGGGGAACCACTCTGAGTGACACAGATTCCATTCTTTGAGAGGATGTTATGGGCGGCACGGTAAAACCCCTCTGTGAATAGAGCCTTTGCTGGTCCTATGGGATCGGTGGAATCTACGATGAGGACATCGAATTTTTCCCGGGAATTCCCGACAAATTTCGCCCCGTCGTCAAAGATGATCTTGACCCTTTTATCCAGGAATGCGTCACCATTTATAGATGGAAGAAATTTTCGACACGCCTTTACGACCTCTTCATCCAGCTCGACCAGGACGATATCCTCCACGGGATGTTCGAGCACTCGTCTTAAGGCGCCTCCATCTCCTCCCCCAATGATGAGAATCCTCCTCGGTTTGGTGTGAGAAAGCAGGGGAACGTGGACGAGCATCTCGTGATAGATGAATTCATCTTTCTCACTGGTTTGAACTGCCCCGTTCAGAACGAGCATCCTTCCGAATTCCAAGGTATCCACGATCTCGATCCTTTGGAAGGCGGTCTCTTTTTTGAAGGAAATAGCTCTCACTTTATAGCGGTGTTCAAAACCCGACGAGCCCGGCTCGGTAAACCAGTCGTCAGTCACGAAGAACACCTCTTCTTATTTCCACCATTTGTACATGTTTGGGGGAGAAATGTTTTTGGAATGGATCTATAGCGGCCACGGGATCGACTTGCTCCCCGCAGGTGAATACGTCCACTGCTGCATATCCAAGTTCGGGCCAGGTATGGATCAAGATATGGGATTCCGCGATCATAGCTACGCCCGTTATTCCATGGGGAGAGAATTGGTGCACCTTCAACTCGAGCAATGTGGCACCACAAGCTCGAACCGCTTCCTGGAGAGCTTTTTCTGCGAGTTCCGCTGAATTCAGATTTTTGCAGTCCCAAAATTCAATGACCAAGTGCCTGCCCACGTTTTTCGTTTTCATCACCCCCACCAAAGAATTGCGGCTGCCACGGCACAGCCAAGCTTTTTAACTTTATGTTCCGCGGAAATTAATATGGTTTTCGTCAATGACAAATTCCTTTTCTCCAAGGCTTCCTTTAGCATCTTTTTTACTATCTCTTCCGCCACGGTGGCTGACCCCGGATGGGCGTATTCCATTATAACACCCTGGGAATCCGAACTTAATCCCATACCCACGCAGGCTGATATTATTTCACCACTGACATTGCTGGTGATATGGGCATATACCGTTGGCACAAGAGCCCCCACGGGAATGGAGGGAATTGCTTCAACTCTGGCCTTAGGGGGCACAATGCTAGTCACCTTGACCAAATTTAGATTGCCGATTCCCCCCGCTAAAAGGGCATTGTCGAAGGCGTTCAAGTGTGAATGTCCTTCCGCTGTACCCTTTGTGAATGAGACCATATTTGGAACTTGCCACATAATCATCGCTCCTCGATCCAGATTAGACTTTCGGGATCGTTATATAGCTCTTCATTTGTGATATCCTCATTACGCTTGAGGAAATCCTCGATGGTTTCGATTCTGAACATGGACGATTTATACCAGTGCTTCTTCGGTGCTTCTCTGAGGGGTCCGATATCATCCTTTATGCTCTCGAGAAGGTACATCCAATTATCGTAGATATTAAAATCATGGATTATATCGGTGATGACCACACCATACTCATGGGTTAGAATTTTTTGGAACTCACCCCATTTTTGAAGGGATGATTCAATCATGGTCAGACCGAAATAACCGGCACAACCGGCTCCTTTTAAAGTAGCCAATCCCCTGGCGATGAAAAGCTCCAAT
Organism: Actinomycetota bacterium; assembly: GCA_030018275.1. Taxonomy (NCBI): domain Bacteria; kingdom Bacillati; phylum Actinomycetota; species Actinomycetota bacterium. The sequence goes on from JASEGB010000029.1 coordinate 6,892, forward strand.
CCACCGATTGTCTCCGGTGGATCGGTTAAAAATGTATCAAAACTCCCCAAAAGGTCTGGAGGAAGCCTGAAGCGAAGATCGTGAGGAATCACTTCAATGTGAAGATTTTCTTTTTCGCTTGTATTCTTGATGAAGTCGACTAACCGCTCGTCGACTTCGAGAACCGTGATTCGCTTGGGTAGTCCGGAGAGGGCTGCGGCGAGGCTCACTAAGTCGTCATCCCCCAGGATTATAACTTCTTTCCCTTGGATATCACCTCTATCCGCCAAAAGAGCGATTCTGGCAAAGGCGATGGTGGGTCCAACGAATCCCTGATCAAACTCCATTATGGGTTGGGGTCTATTCCTTACAATTTGTTCAAAACGGGGTAGAAAATCCTCGAATTTTGCGAGGGAGACGGTCCTTCCCCGACAAGCAGGGCATCCATGATTCGCCTTTGGGGTCACGTTATATTGCTTGCAAAAAATTTTTCCCTCTTTCGTCAGGGAGATGGAGGAATTTTTGAAGATAACCAATCCCCTTTCCTGCAACTCTTTTAGTATTTCCACAACGAGCTTAAAAGGTCTATGAGAGAGATCGGTTATCTCCCAAAGGTTGGAAGAGCTCAAAGTGGCGCTAAGAATATTCTCAATATCCCGATGTGTAACATTTATCGTCGTTCTTCTGTTCACTTTGGATACTAGAAGATTCATCTTCCACCCCCTAAGAGTGCAAACACAGGGGATACCACTTAGGCACCCCCTGTAAGCTGCCGGGATTCTGATAATGCTTTTGTTAGTGGTTTTAAGTTTTCAAACCCTAGAGAATCGCCCCTTAAAAAGGATGGTCACAAATGAATTTTGACTCAAAAGCATAAGAATTTCAAGTGGGCGAAAGACTTTTAAGGAAAGATTTTGCGGGCGACCCTAAAAGGGTCACTCTACGTGGACTAATGGTTCCGTATGGTCTAATGGTCGTAGTGCGAGGCTTTCAGCCTCGCCTTTATTGACAACCTGGATAGAGGTTGATATCTTCATTTCAGCTGTGTAAAATCTAAAGAGAATGGTGGGAGAGCTCGACTCTCCCTTAAAGTTTCCAAACCCAAAAGCAGTCAATAGTCAATGGACGATAGTCGATAGCAGTCTTTGAATTAATTGATAATTTTAATAACCGTGAACCATGAACGGTGAACTGTGAACCAATTATGGGCCGTTAGCTCAGTAGGTAGAGCATCGGACTTTTAATCCGAGGGTCGGAGGTTCGATTCCTCCACGGCTCACCATTGTAAAAGCTTTTGGCTCAATGGCGGTAAAGTTCGGTTAAATCTTGAACCGAGAACCTCCGACAAGTCACAGCGCCCCCATCGTCTAGAGGCCTAGGACACCGGTCTTTCAAGCCGGTGGCGGGGATTCGAATTCCCCTGGGGGCACCACACCTTTACGGCGAGTCGGGAGCATGGAGTTAGTAGTTTGTAGTAAAATAAAAATAAGATTTTATAATATAAGCAATATTTCACTCCCGACTACCAACTAATAGACTACCGACTAAAAAGGGCGAATAGCTCAGTGGGAGAGCGCCTGCCTTACAAGCAGGAGGTCACAGGTTCAAATCCTGTTTCGCCCACCAAAAACAAGTTGAAAAGACGATGAGAATGGAGCCGTCGTCCAGCGGTTTAGGACACCGGCCTGTCAAGCCGGAGATCGCGGGTTCAAATCCCGTCGGCTCCGCCATAAAATCAGTGAAGAGGGATGAGTCAAAAGAGCCGTCGATAGTCGATAGTAAAAGCAGTCGATGGTCGATGGCTAATAGTTGATGGAACAATCATATTGACCAATAACCGATTTTTGGCGAGGTAGCTCAGGTGGTAGAGCGCCAGACTGAAAATCTGGGCGTCGGCGGTTCAACTCCGCCCCTCGCCACAAAATGGAGGGATAAAGTGGCAGTATTACCTGCCACTTTATTTCATTTATACCTCACGATTTAATCTTTTTTAATAGGATTAAGTAGGGTTCCGTTTATTGGTGATTGAGAAATTTTGAGATAGAAATGGGACCCAATCTTTGGTAGTTTGGATTGTGTTAGAAAACCAACAACCAAAGAAAGGGGTCCCAATGGAGAGTTTAGCACTAAATGATTGTTTAGGCGACCGTTTTACCCTCTTTGAGACGGTAGAGAAGAGAGTAAGGGGAAGAACCAGGGAGGAACTGGAAAGCACTCTCCAATATCTTTTGTACCTTGAAATTGAAAAGGAACTTTCTAGGGGAAAGAGAGAAAAGAGGGAAGTTTCAAGAGACAAGGAGACCAGATTTTACTGCATTCGCTTTGGGACAAAAAGGGCCTCTTCTTTCTTAAGAAATGGGAGCTACTCAAGGAGGCTGGGAACGGAGGCGGGTTCCATCACCTTGAAGGTACCCAAACTCCGCTGTATCTGTGGTGGGAATGTGAGGCTCGATACCAAAGTCTTCTTTAAGGGGAAGAGGCTCTGGTATGACCTTTACCAGCGAACTGTAGAACTCAAGGGCTTGAGAGTCTCCTTCAGGGAAAAAAGGATTTTCTTGAGAGAAGAGCTGGCACATCCTTTGGTCTTTCCTCCCCTCTCGCTCCTCTCTCAAAGGTTGAAGCTAAAAGCTTGTGGGTTGAGGACTGTCCCAAGGAGGCGGAGGTGGATGGAGCACCCATCAATATAGGTCGGCCAATGCCTCTGGCATATCTACAGAAATGTGGGCCTCTTAGCCAGGGATAAGACGAGGCGGAATGCTCTTCTATCC
>JASEGB010000030.1 GCA_030018275.1 Actinomycetota bacterium
ACATGTCCTGCGTTTGTCAAAGGGCAAAGTGTTAACCTAACTCGTTAATAATACACATTATGCATTGACCTAAGGATAAACAGCACGAAATGCTAAGAAACTCCTGTGAATGAATTATGTCCAGGGTTATTTATAATCCTAAAATGGATTTTAGCTTTTTAGCTTGTCTTCGGCTAACGGGGATTTCGCTTCCTTTGGCATCCTTTACCCGCAGAAGATAGATTCCTCTGAACATGGGGATTATCTCTTTCACTTGATGAAGATTCACTATATAACCCCTATGGGCTCGGAAAAATGCTTGACCCCGTAGGCGTGCCTCCAATTCCTTCAAAGCAAATGATGTGATGAAACTCTCGTGATGCGTGTGGATGAAAGCATAATCATTTCTGGTATTTATATATATGACATCCCTCGTTGGGAGAAGGATGGTTTTATCTCCCCTGTGAACTGGGATTCTATTGATTTTAATGGTCTCGGGGGTAGGCAACCCTACCTCCTTCAATCGATATCCTTTCTTCCTCTCCCAGATTTTGTTTATGGTCTGGGCTAATCGCTCTTCTTTAAAGGGTTTAACCAGGTAATCCAGAACATCCAATTCAAAAGCCTTCACAGCATGCTCACCGTAGGCTGTGACAAAAACCACCGCTGGAGAATCCGGAAGCTCTTGGAGAACTTCCGCCACATGCAGACCGGTGAGTCCAGGCATTTGAATATCCAAAAATACCACATCGTAAGTCAACGCCTTTATGAGCTCCAATGCCTCCGCAGCGTTGGTGGCTTCCCCAACAACTTCCACATCTTTGATCTTTTCCAGTATATAACGAAGCTCGGTTCTTGCCGGTGCCTCGTCATCCACTATGAGCGCCTTAATCTTCATGAGAACCTCCTAAAGCTGACCCTTCGGGTGGGTGAGGTATGCAGAGGGTGACTACGGTGCCCTCTCCCATTTCGCTATCGATATTGAGCCTATATTCCTCGCCGTAAAGGCTCTTTAGCCTTTCATTCACATTGCTCAATCCTATTCCCATTCCCTTACCAAAACCTGATAAGAAAATTTTATCCATATCGGAGGAGCAAATACCCACCCCGTTATCTTCGACCTTTATTATCATTTCCGAGTTTTTGAGTTCGGACGAGATTTTTATTTTAAGACCATTGGACGTGAGACCGTGCTTTATAGCATTCTCTACAAGTGGTTGGAGGATCAAGGCTGGGAGTTTTAAATTTAGCGTGGAGGGATCTATGTCCTCAATTACCCGGAGCTTTTTCCCGAATCTTGCCTTTTCAAAGATGAGGTAGGAGTTTACATAGTTTAATTCCTCTTTCAGAGTCACCATGTCACTTCCCCTCTCAAGGGTCTTTCTGAAAAAATCGGCGAACTGAATGAGGAGTTTTCGCGCTTTGTCGGGTTTGGTACGGCAAAACATGGCGATGGTGTTCAGGGTATTGAATAAGAAATGGGGATTGATCTGAGCCTGCAGGGCTTTAAGTTCGGCCTTCCAGGCGAGTTCGCGCTGTTTATCGATCTCGGAGAGTTCAAGCTGGGTGCTCAAAAGACATGCCAGTCCCTCGGCCACCGTTATTCGGCTTTCCGTCAGCTTCTCCTTATTGTCGTAGTAAAACTTGAGGGCTCCAACGGCTTTGCCCCTCAATTCCAGGGGTACAACGATGCCAGTCTTGAGGGGACAGTCCAGAATGGGACAACCGATCTCCTTTCGAGACTCCAAGATTCGGGTCTCATTATACTTCAAAGATTCCTTGGTAGCCTTGGTTATAATGGGTTTTCCAGCCCTGTGATGGCTTTCCCCAACTCCAGTAAAAGCCAATACGGTATTAAGGTTGGTCAGAGCCACAGCCATTGCATCCGATTCTTTGTAAATTATTTCCGCTACCTTACTCGCTGAATCGAAGTTTAAACCCCTTCTCAAATAGGGCAACGTCTGATTGGCGATCTCCAAAATCTGATGAGATTGCAGTGCTTTTGCATGCTCCGGCTCATCCTTTAAACCAAAGGAAATGGCCAAGGCCGAAAAGATTCCCAGGGTAATGAGGACGATCAAAAATGGGAAAGCCAGCCCTCCTTTAAAGGTAAATCCGGAACTTGAACCGTAAAGATGGATGAGAAAAACAACCCCCAAACCAAAAATTAAACTGAAGATAAAATAAATGCACAGCGTCGAAAGAATATTTTCCCGCCTATAAAACACTCTACTCACCACAATTTACTTGATTTTACCTGATCAAAATAGTTTATTACCACATACTAGATTTTATTTGGACTATTAACAAGTTAGGTTGACACTTTAGACATTCGGGAGTAACCCATCTTGTTAATACTACATTTTTATTATTATACCATAGCTGCTCTTTTTAATACCCCGGTTCCGCATCCACAGCATTTACAGCCAAGACCAACTTAAAACCTCAAAGTAAGCAAAGTAGAGGGCTATAATGAGAAGAAAAAGCCCAAATAAGAATCGCACCAGGGATTCTCGTAATTTAATGGTGATTTTTGATCCCAAATATACTCCGGGGACGACCCCGAGAATTAGAAGAAGTGCTAATTTCACATCGACGTGTTTCAAAAAATAATGTGCTATGGAACCGGGTAAGGTATAGGCAGTGATCACCGCCAGGGAGGTACCAAAAGCCTCTTTTATGTTCTTTTCAGAAAGGATAATCATCGCTGGGATGAGTAAAAATCCCCCTCCCAGGCCTAAAAATCCGGAGAAAAATCCACAACCAAAACCGGTCACTAAAATCGTACTTCTATTCGATCGAAAGAAATGCCTACCCGTGCATGACGGGTCATTCCTTCCTCCCACCTTCTGCGGAATTAAAAATTTGATTCCCAACAGCAAAATCACCAAGGCCGTAATGAGCATAATGAGATGACCCGGAAATAAGAGGGTGATTGCGGAGCCCAGAACCACCCCAATGACACCCGGAATTGCCAACTGCAAGGCTAGCCTTTCATCCACGAGCTTACTTCGATGGTAAATGTAAGCTCCAGTGAGAGCCGAGGGAATGATCACCGGTAGTGGAGTTCCCAGAGCTATCCAAGGGGAATAACCCAAAATTAAACGTATTGCAGGAGTGGTGATCACCCCTCCTCCCACGCCAAATTGCCCCGATAGATAACCAGAAACAAAACCTACTAGGATTTCCTTCAATGCCTCTTGACCCTTTGCAGTACATTAGAGCTGCCAAGGGGCAACCCTACCAATTTCCTGACCGAGGTTTCTCAATCTAATCGAACCGAAAACTAAGCCCGATATGCGAGCATTGGTAACAGGTGTAAACACCTTGACCACGTCCCTTTCAGCATCATAGCCAGTGAGAATACCTATCCCCAGAAGTTCACCACGGGAATCTTTTAATCCCAATACCAGATTGAATAGCTCTATCCTCCCGGCCAAATCGATGCCGGTAGGATACAGAGCCAAGCTCTTTAAGGGTAAATTTAGTACCTTGGAGTTGGCGAAATAACGCTGGTATGCATTATTCCTAATTCTAATCCTTTCTTCCCTGCTTAAAATCCTAACTTCAGGTGGAACGGGTAATCTATGGATTCGATATCTTGAAAATGTCCGGATCGATCGGAGGATGGGCTCAAGTTCCTTCTCCCTTTGGAGAGCAACTATGTGGTTGGGCGAGATTAAACTGATCTTATGATACTTTAGGGCTTCTCCGAAGGGATGAGCGATTAACCCGCTCGTGTCAACAACGATGAGGTTGCAATCCATATCCCGCGCCTTATCCGCCATCCTCTTCACCCCCACCAGGGTTTCAAGCATATGCCCTCTGGGGCTGTTATCCCCGACAAAGTGTAGGCTGGCGGGCTTGAGCACCTTTAGATCCTCATTCAGCTCTGAGGCAATAACCAATCCAATGGTTGTAGGGGGACCAAACGTGGATTGGCCCACATCGGAATCGACTATTCCCACGCGTGCTCCCCCTTTAAGAGCTCGACCGGCTAAAGCAAGGGAGAATGTTGTTTTTCCGGTATCGGGCCCTCCCAGGACAAAAATAATTCCCTTAAAAGGGGGATTCGATAATCTTCTGATTGTTTCTTCCCATTGAACCGGATATCCCATCAACTCCTCCACTTATCCTTTATAGCAATTTCGCACTCTGAGAACCGAGAGAGTAGGAAGGCAAACCGGAGCTCCAGTCCACCCATCTTTGGATAATTGTGTGTTAAACAGTAAATTTTGAAATTATGGCCCATGGTTAATTATAATTTAAGACCAACAACCTACCAATAACCATTAACGGATTTTGGAGAGCATCTCCTTTGCCTTTTTCACGATCTGAATCTCTGTTTTATATGAAAGGAGATCGATGGCCATATCGATGGGAAACCATTTGACCTCTTCAACCTCATAATCGTGATTTTGAACATCACCGCTCCTATACTCGATGAGATAGAAATGGACGAACTTGTGATACCGAGTATCCTCGGGCTTCCAATAAAACCAGTAGTCTATCTGTCCAATCTTGTCTACGATCTCTCCACGAAGTCCCGTTTCCTCCTCCACCTCTCTGACCGCCGTCTCCTCTGGATTTTCCCCTTTTTCAATTAGCCCCTTGGGCAAGCACCAGATTTTGCCCTCACCCCTTCGGGCAAGGGCGACTTGAATTTCCTTATTCACCCTTCGGAAGATAACCCCACCCGATGAAACGGCGCGTTTGGCTTTCATCTCCGTCAACCCCAATGGATTCTTCCGTCCAAAATTAAGACCAGGAAGCTCGAAACTCAAGTAGCGTGTTTCTTCTCCGCTACCTCGCTGCCCACAATGTTGAGATCGGTTTCGCAGAACTGACATTTCCCATCTTGAATCTGATACTTTGTGATACTATAACCCAATCTCTCAATGACCAGTCTCCCACAACCGGGACAATAGGTATTCTCACCTGGATGACCCGGAACATTTCCCACGTAGATGAAGGAGAGCCCCTCTTCAAAACCTATTTCCCTAGCCCTTTCCAAAGTCTTTGTTGGCGTGGGGTACAGGTGAGAGAGTTCTAAGTAGGGGATGAATCGGGTCACATGCCACGGGGTATTGACTCCCAGGGAATTCTTTATCCATCTAGCGATTCCACGAAGTTGATTTTCGTCATCGTTGTATGTAGGAATCACATTCGTTACTGCCTCAACGTGCATGTTCCATTTCTTCCTGGCTCGGATTGCGGCTTCCAGGATCGGGGAAAAATCGGGAACATTGGATAGCTTTTTATAAAGTTCATTGGTAAAGCCCTTAATGTCCACCCGAAATACATCAAGATAGGGACCAATCATATCCAGAGCTTCCTGAGTAATGTAACCATTGGTCACGTAAATGGTGTAAAGCCCACTTCCCCTGCACAATTTGGCCGAATCCAAGGTATATTCAAACCAGATGGTTGGTTCATTGTATGTCCAAGCAAGTCCCCGACAATCATATCTCTTCGCCAAGTCCACAGCGTACTCTGGGCACACTTCGGTTAGACCCGACCCCTTCTCGTCCGGACGTGCATGAGCAATTTGCCAATTTTGGCAATGCTTACATCTTAAATTGCAACCCAATGTTCCGAAGGAAAGAACTTGGCTCCCCGGATAAAAATGAAAAACGGGTTTCTTTTCCACAGGATCCACCGCGATTGAGGAACATTTGGCATAGATAAGGGTGTATAATGTGCCATCCTCATTTAGCCTCGTTCCGCAATAACCGCGCTTACCCAAAGGAATGTCGCATCGCCTGGGACAGATGTTGCATCTCACCTTATTGTCTGCCAATTTTTCATAAAGAAAAGCTTCCTTCAAAACATACACCTTCTTCAAAATTTAAAATAATTTTTGGATTTTGATTTGTAATTTTGATTTTTGATCTTTGCATTTTAAAATTAGGTAATTCCTATACATCTGGTACTGGTTTGACCAACAGTTGCACGATAAGGG
>JASEGB010000031.1 GCA_030018275.1 Actinomycetota bacterium
ACCTCTCATCCTGGAACACACCAGAAGGGGCAGTATCTACTACACCGACGACTTTAAAGGATATGGGGTTCTCTCCTTTCGAGGAAGGCACCACAGGGTCTTGCACGGCAAAGAAGAATACGTCAGCGGAAGAACCACATCAACGGCATTGAGGGATTCTTCTCCTACGCCAAGACTTGGCTCTATTACTAACTTAAATAGTTCGGGATGGATGGCTTTATTAAATAGTTCGGGATGGATGGCTTTAGCAACCTCCCTAAGACCCTGGACTATCCTTGGTCCAGGGCGGACAACCAGATTTTCATCGATTACATGAACGCGTCCATTCTTAACCGCGGAAATATTCTCCCAGCCTTCACGCTCCTTTATCTTGCCGGGATCACCCATGCTTCCCTTGGAAGCGATGATGACATCCGGATCACGCTCAATTAGCATCTCCAGGCTGTATTGAGGATACTGGGTCTTGGCATCGGCGGCGATGTTCTCTCCCCCCGCCAGTCTTATCAAGTCGTTTATAAATGTTCCAGGACCAGCGGTCATCAGGGGTTCGTTCCAAACCTCATAGAAGACCTTTGGTCTTTCCCTTTTAAGTCCTGCCACTTTCTCCTTGACATCCTCTATGACCGACTGCATCTTCTTAACAACCCTCTCAGCTGCCTCAGTCTTACCGGTAAGCCTGCCAACCTCTCGTATACCGGTGATGATATCATCCAAGTTCTTCGGGTCAAGGGTGAACACGGTCACCTTCAACCTCTCCAATTCTTTAACTATCGGTTCTTGAACACCACCGGTAGCCAGCACCAAATCGGGCTTTAAAGAGACAACCTTCTCGATGTTTACATCCTTGAATCCTCCGATCTTATTTTTCACTTTTGCCTCTTCTGGATAGTCACAGTAGGTAGTCACTCCCACTATTCTATCGTCCAACTCAAGGGCGAAGAGGATCTCGGTATTGCTAGGAGCTAGGGAGATTATGCGCTTTGGTTCCTTCTCGATGACAACCTTTCTGCCCAGATCGTCTTCTAAAGTTTGTGGGAAATCGACTTTTCTAACCGCTGGTCTCTTCGCTACTGGAGTCGTTTTACATGCCACAACGGTCACCAGTAGCACCAAAATGAGTGCAATGATGGTTCTTGAATACCTGCTCATAATACTCATCCTTTCGAAGGAAATAACTTGAAGAATCTTTCGCACCAATAAAAAATCCTCAAGCCTAAGCTCAAGGATTTCACAAATCTTTAATCACTTGCCATCACCTCACTCCCCGAAGGCTTACTTCCCCTCTAGGCAGGTCTCCTGACTTCCCACACCTTAACTCGCCTTCCCACCGGGAGGCAGTGGCTTTAGCGCCGAGTAAAAGCGTGTTAAGGCTTTTACGTGGGTCACAGTGGCGGGTCCGTGCCGGTCTTCCCACCCGCCTCGCCCGTAGACACAGCGGGCAGGTCACCGGACTTCCCTATTCTCCCCCAACGCAGATATCCCAATTGGTGGTTGATAATTATCTGCGCGGGGGCACCTAGAGGTGGCTATTCAGTTTTGTTGCATTATATCCAACCCGAATTTAGAAGTCAAGATATTATGAAATTTACAGATACCTTATAATTCAAAGACTTGATAGATGCTAGAAAGAGGGCGATTTTCAGCTTCAGCTAACTTTTTTAGCCTATCATAAAGAGTTTCGTCTAGCCTGAGGGTAACAATCTTGGACATACCTTTTATCATCACCAATTGAATACTTTGTATGCAATGTGCGCTGGAAACTAGCATATTAAAGTTTTTTGTAAGCCTCGCCCCGCGGTAGAATATCCATGATAAAAACGCGGGAATCTGAAAAGCTCACCGCAAAAATTATGCGAAAATCCCCCACCCTTTTTCTGAAAGCTTCGTAACCCCTTAATTTGACCACATCTCCTTGGAGGGGATCCTCCACCATCTCATCGATGGCTTTTTTCAGCTGATTGATGGTCTTCCTGTCCAGTTTCTTTAGATTCTTGAGGGCACCCTTGGAAATCTCTATTTCAAAGGGCACTTTTTATCCTTTCCCAGTCTAACAAATCACCCTCAAGAATCTCCCTTTGTCTGCGCTTAAGCGCACTCACTTCATCGGAGAGAGGCTCCTCAACGGGAAGGGATTTGACTCTAGCATCAAACACAAGCTCTCTTATGAGTCTTTTGATTAAACCCTGTTTGGCATAACCCCGCTCTTTACACAATCGATCAAATTCCTGGAAAAGTTTGTCATCAAGTCTCACAATGACCGATTTCATCTTTCCCACCTCTGATATATTATAGGATTCATTTGATATATTTTGCAATACATCACAACCTATAAATGTACTCCAAATGTATCATTGACTCATTTTGAATATATTTTACATCATCCATTCATGCAGAGGGGAAAAGCGCCCAACGGCTAGCGCATCAGCCGCCGCTTATCTTTTCTTGTGTTCTTCGCTAAGCAGGTGGGACAATATCTCTTTATGGACATCGAGGTCTTTGTCGCTGTAAAGTACGAATCGAATCTTTTTAACCTGTTCCAGCTTGGGGATCATCTCCATAATTGTTCTAAATGCCACCTCAGCGGCCTCTTCTGTGGGATAGCCAAATGCACCGGTGGAAATGGCAGGAAAAGCAACTGAATCTATTTTATACTCTTCGGCAAGAAGCAAGGCATTGCAATAGCAATTTGCCAAAAGCTCATCTTCCGGCTTGTCCACACCATAAACGGGTCCCAAGCAGTGGATGACATACCGATTCGGAAGATTACGCCCGCTGGTAATAACCGCTTCTCCGGGTTTAATGGGTGCCAATGGACGGCATTCCTCTTCAAGCCCAGAACCAGCAGCCCTATGAATTGCGCCCGCCACGCCCCCTCCTCTCCTAAGCCAGGCATTTGCCGCATTTACCACAGCAGTGAATCCCTCCTGCGAGGCTATATCCCCCTTAACACACTCAATCGTGACACCGGATATTATCTCTCCCATAACTGACACCCCTCCCCTTTAACACAATTTTACGCAATTCTCAGTCTTTAAACTTGTTCGGTATGAACACGTTTTAAAGGTTGTGCAGTGTCGGAACACAGATACCTTATAATTCAAAGACTTGATAGATGCCCCGGTCGTTAGCAGTCGATGAATGATCTGCGCTATCAATAGGCTTCTTTTCTATGGTGAGCGGCAACCATATAAACTATATGTTCTTCTTCGTCAATTTGGTAAAAGAAACGCCAATCACCAATACGGTAACGCCAGGTCTCTGGAGTAAAATCGCGAAGTTTCTTGATATTTAAACCAAAATGAGGTTCTTCTCGCAATTGAGGATATACGTAACTTTCCAGTTTCTTTTGGATACTTTTGGAGCCAGCTAGTCGAATTTGTTTTAGATTGTCCTGGAAATTCTCGGTTTCAAAAATGCGATAATTAGCCAATCAGGCGACCCTTTCTAGCCTTAACCTGGCGAGATCCCTTTTTGATTCGACCCATTAGAACCTTGTCCGACAAAATTTCTGCCATCTCTTCGTCGCTGGCAAAAATAGATTCCTCCACAAATTTTTTTGCGGCGGTAATAATATAATTGGAAAGAGGACGATTTTCAGCTTCAGCTAACTTTTTTAGCCTATCATAAAGAGTTTCGTCTAACCTGAGAGTAACAATCTTGGACATACCGTTCACCATCCATTGGAATACTTTGTATTCTATTGTAAACGATTAGTTCCTTTTGTCAACACGAGTTAATAAGCTTCTCAAATAAAATCCGCATGAGCCAGTTGATTTGTCAAATTTGTCAAGCCCGATCCGCCAAATCTTTATTCCTCCTCGCCTACTTCTGCTAAGGAGGACATAGGGAGAATTGAAGGAGGATTTTCACAATTCAAGACCTGACACCAAAACAATATGAAAATGTCGGGAGCAGTAGTGATAGAGTAGCCGGATCAAATGTGGTTTTACCGCGATACGTTCCCCTGTTTAGGGACAAAAGGATATTTTTTTCCTATCGCCTTCAAATGGCTACCTCTATAATCTCTTCATCAATTGAAGGGGGAATAGGTTCATCGTGCTTTTTTAAACTTTCTAAGTATCCTTTAATAGCATCTTGAATATTATCAATAGCTTCTTTTCTGGTTTTTCCTTGAGAAATACACCCTGGAAGCGAGGGACATTCAGCCACAAAAATACCATCTTCATCTTGCTCCAATTAGAATTCTGTATTTCATTATCTTTCCTCCTCAAAATTAAGGATGATTCAATCGATTCAAGTATACCTAAGGCTAATATATCTCGCAATGCAGAAACAGCGAAGGTAGCGTTCTAACGATTGGTGATTCGCTTTTCGGAACCACCACCTTGGTAGACTGGATTACATGCTCTTCAGTTTAACATATGCCAAGTGAGCTTCTTTAGCCAATCTTCCCCGCTGTA
>JASEGB010000032.1 GCA_030018275.1 Actinomycetota bacterium
CAGGAACACTTCCAGCTGTTTCTAAAAGAGGTCTGCAAGATGACTCTTGAAAAAGGTTCTCTTGAACCAGTACTTGAAAGATTTATGCCAAAGGCAGCGTGGTATTCATTTGTGAATGAGCAATTAAATTTGCCAAACTATAGTCACCTTAGTAAAAGCTAAAGTCAAGAACCCTTTAACCCATGACCTATGACTTTTGACTCGCAGTAAATTACTTCGACAACCAGACGCGTTCCATAGGTGCATCATCCACTGCCGTACGAATATACCCGCGAACTCTGGATCCGATTACTCGGTTCGTCATATAGAAACCAATGGGAACTATCGATGCGTCCCTAAGGATTATTTTCTCCGCCTTTCGATAAAGTCTCACTCGTCTACTAGGATTTAATTCTCTCCTTGCATCCATTAATAACTTATCTACCTCAGGGTTCCTATAATGAGTTGTATTGTCCAGGCTGCTTGAGTGAAAGAGTGGGTATAGGAAGCTATCCATGGTGGGATACTCCGCTGTCCAATCCATGCGGAAGAAAGTAATCTCCCCAGCTTGAATCCTATCCAAAAGGGCTTCCCATTCGTAACTGGCAACATTAAAAGTAATCCCAACCTCTCCTGCCTGCGTCCGTATGGCTTGAGCAACTTTGTCGTGACCTACTCCAACGTCATAACCTAAAGCAAGGGGTGGAAGACCATTTCCATCTGGATAACCTGCCTGTTTTAAAAGATCCTTTGCCGAACGGGATTATGATTGTAAAGTATGGCTTCCTTCTGGAAACCGGGAATTCCCTTGGGCAGGATTCCCACGGCGGGCATCATGGCTCCCTCCCAAAGATCGCCGCAAATTGACTTTCGATCCAGAGCATAATTTAAAGCCCGCCTCAAATTTTGATTATTTCCCCAGAGATCGGCATCCATGTTGAATCCGTAAGAATAGAGACTGAGTATGGGCTCGATCAGTGCACAATCACCATATATAACCTTCGCCCTTTTTATCTGGCCCGGGGGAATCTCACAATCATCAAGATTTCCCGCCTTGAATTCTGAAAATCCCGACTGCTCATCATCAAAAATTTTGAAGACTATCCCATCCAAATATGGTTTATGCCCATAGTAGTCCGGATTTCTTTTGAGAACTATTCGCTGATCATGCATCCATTCAACGAACTTGAAGGGACCAGTTCCGCAAGGATTCTCTCCGAACTTTTCGCCATATTTCTGAACCTCCTCCTTGGGTACCGGAGAAAAAACGATGTGCCCAAGGATGGTTGGAAACTCAGCATAAGGATATTTCAAGGTCACCTCAAGGGTATAATCATCCCTTGCCTTAACTCCCTCAAGCCTCTTTGCCGTTCCCTCCTGGCAAGCCTCAAAACCCTTTATCGGAGCAAGATGATAAGCAACCTCAGAAGCTGTCTCCTTAACTGCAATTCGATTCCAAGAATAGACAAAATCCTGTGCTTTACACTCTCTTTCATTGTGGAATTTTACACCTTTCCTAAGTTTAAAAGTCCAAACGGTGGCACTCTTGTTGGATTTCCAGGATTTAGCCATGGCTGGTTTGACCTTCATGGTCTTGGGGTCGTAATCAACGAGTCCATCATAAATCTGCTTAGCAACCTGGATACCTTCCGATTCCTGTACATGTGCTGAGTTTAAAGTCAGCGGTTCCATGAGAAAATACCTAAAAGTTCCGCCCCTCACGGGTCCTTCGGTTCTATTGAGAGATTTCGATTTCCTGGTTTTCTTCTGGGCACAACCCGCTGTGGAGACTATTAGCGCAAGAACAAGCAAGAGGATTAACTTGCTTCTTAACACTCTTGGCAATTTTTACCTCCCCTCCCAATTTGGAAAATCTTAAACGAAATTTGAAAATTTCCTCCATTTGAAGGAAAGTGGAAAAATCCAAGCGTATCTGAAAAAAGCAAATAAAAAGCGCCTAAGAAAGGCGCTTACGCTTTGAATTTAAAAATGCGTTTAAGCATTTACCGCGGTGCAAAAATGTATAAGATTATCGATGTGACGCCGAATATGATCGCCAAGGCCACGGTGATACGAAAAAGGTTTCTTTCTATGAGAGTGCTTCCAGAGAAGGTGCTGGGAAGCCCTCCTCCAAAAGCCGAAGATAAACCAGTTCCTCTACCGGACTGGAGCAAGATGATGACAATGAGTGCCAAACAAACAATGATATGAATGGCGATGACGAACTTGAGCAAATATATCTCTCCCTTGAGGTTTGTTGCATAAAATATAACATAACAATTCTCCATTATCAATGGAGATAAGAGGGACGGTAGTGTCAAGATAATTGTGTAAATTCCTTCAAGGGTTTCTTCTCCCACTTAG
>JASEGB010000033.1 GCA_030018275.1 Actinomycetota bacterium
AAACCGAAAGTGTCAGAAGTGTCAGAAAGTGTCAACTTGACTTGTTAATAGTCCAAGTAAGTCTCAGGTTTAACACTTGGTAAAAAATTCCACCGGTCGAAGGAAATTGCCCATTATTTTGCAGGATTTTTAGGCGAAAAATTAGAAATATAAACAACAAAAAGTTGAGGATCACTATGGATAGTTTCCTGGATCAAAATATAGGTAGCAAGGATAAAATATTCAAAAGCAAGTGCGACCGCCTACAGAAAATAATCCGTGAGATGGGAAGCGTGGCTGTGGCCTTCTCGGGGGGAGTGGATAGTACCTTCCTTCTGAGAATATGTGAGCACACCCTGGGAGAAAATGTGGTTGCCATCACCGCTTCCTCCGAGATAATTCCCCCAAAAGAAGTCGAAGAAGCCAAAAAGTTAGCAATGGGGCTAGATGTGGAGCATATCGTGATCACCCTGAATGCCCTGGAAAATAAGGACTTCGTGGCCAACAGCGAAGAAAGGTGTTATTTCTGCAAACACGATCTTTATCTCAGATTCAACGATATTGCCTTACAGAAAGGAATTCTACATCTCATAGATGGCACAAACTATGATGACTTTGATGATTTTCGACCAGGTCAAAGAGCTGCACAGGAATTGGGCGTGCGAAGTCCCTTGGCTGAGGCAAGGCTGACCAAAGAGGATATCCGCTTCCTCTCAAAATATTTATCCCTCCCCACGTGGAATAAATCTCCCATGGCCTGTCTGGCTACCCGAATCCCCTATGGTCAGAGGATCACTCCCGAAAGGATCAATCTCATCCACACAGCCGAATCCGTAATCCATGAACTTGGGATCAACCAGGTTAGAGTTCGCCTTCACGATGAAAGAACTGCCCGAATCGAAGTGGCAAAAACGGATATTCAATTATTATTCGAGCTTAGATCGTGGATTTTGGATAGATTCAAGAGACTGGGTTTTGACTATATAACGGTTGATCTCGAAGGATACCGCCAGGGAAGCATGAATCTCCCTCTCCCCACAGAGGAGAAAAAATGTGTTTGAGCGCTGCTTAAAAGATCTTTTAAAAGATGTTCGGAATGGGAAGATAGATATCGATACCGCCCTAGAGAGACTCAAGGATTTACCCTTCTCCGAACTTGGATTTGCCAAGGTTGACCTCCATCGACTCTTGAGGAAGGGTTTCCCCGAAGTTATCCTCTGCCAAGGGAAAACGATCTCTCAGATCAAAGAAATATCCACCGCTTTACTGAAGACGGGACAGGATCTTCTGGCCACCAGAGCCGATGAAGCAGCTCATCAAGCCATCAAGGAAGTTACCACCAAAGCCATATATCACAAGGAAGCCAGAGTTGTGGTTGTAAAGCAGAAAGAAAAAAGACTCGTGGGAAAAGTCCTTGTGGTTACGGGGGGAACCGGAGATATTCCCATAGCCGAAGAGGCGGCGATCACCGCGGAGGTCATGGGGAGCGATGTGGATCGGCTCTATGATGTGGGGGCCGCCGGCATTCATCGTCTGATCTCCTTTAAGGAGAAATTAACGGAGGCCAAGGTGATCATAGCCGTGGCTGGAATGGAGGGAGCGCTTCCGAGCATCATCGCGGGATTGGTTGCCAGCCCAGTAATTGCCGTGCCCACAAGCGTGGGGTATGGAGCGAGCTTCCAGGGATTGGCGGCACTCCTTACCATGCTCAACTCCTGCGCACCCGGAGTAGCCGTGGTAAACATAGATAATGGATTCGGTGCCGGTTACCTGGCAGCTGTGATAAATCAGTCGATGGTTGAAGGAAAACCCGTCTGATTCAAAAATTCAGCGGGTATCGCCAGTGTGTACGAGATAATTTTTCAACAACCCTCAATTTATTGGGCAGAAGAGATTTTTCTACGATTTTTAGCATGGGACTTAAATCTCTATCTGTTCCAAAGCAGCCAGACTCTTTATCGGGATCGCTGCTTAGGTAAAAAACTTTTTTGGAAGCCGGCGTGACTGAAGGACCTTCGGGTATGAAAATGGCT
>JASEGB010000034.1 GCA_030018275.1 Actinomycetota bacterium
CTCTGTACTGGACCGGCACAGGTGATGAGAGTCAATGGTGTTCCGACTGCCATTCCGCAAACTATGGATTGCACACCGCTGCCAAAACTGTGGGAGGAGCCACAAGATACGGTCACGACTGCGACACTGCCGGCATGTCCACCACAGCCGATGGTTTCGCCGTGGTTAACCCTGGCGATGGAGTAAATAACGGACCGACCTGCAAAGAGTGCCACCAGTCAAGCGGCTATCCTCACAGCCAGGGCGGAAATACTTCCAGGGATATGCTGAAAGACGCTGCAACTTTGAAGCCACCAACGGCAAACGACTATCTGGACGATGTCTGCAACGACTGCCACAACACCGCATCGCTACCGTAATTACTCCTACCGCACCGTAGAAACAGACCTTTAGGTCTGTTAGTCTGGCACAACTGCAGTCAAGTTTAGGTATATAATGTGCGGGGGCATAGTCCTGCTTTATTATTTTAAATCATTTGTAGCGCGGGGGCTCGTCCCCCGCAAAAGCATTTTGGGCGGGGATAAACCCCACCCCTACATTTGTCCCTCATAGGGTCCCACTAAGCCGTAGAAACTTAACCCATCCCCTCCAACCCCCAACCTCGAACCTTTTATCAACTAACCCTAATCTTTTCTGCAATAAATGCCGATATTGGTAATGATAATTGGCCATAATTTTTTGCAGAACTCAATTGATGAGATGAGAGGTAGAAAGGGGGTGCAAGGGTGAGAAAATCCATAGCATTATTCGTCACAATAGCCTTTGTACTTGCCATGTCGGGCATTGCATATGCATCAGGATATCTCACCAATTCTGAGATTACGGCAACAAATCCACATGGCAGCTACTCAAACAGCACCAACAAGTGCAAGGCGTGTCATGCAGTACACCTTGCTCAAGGAAGCTATAGATTGCTTCGCATTAGCTCTAAAGCGGCGGAATGCGACTACTGTCATGGTTCAGGTGGTATTACAAGTAAAATTGTAACCACCAACGCTGAAGGTCACACTATGGGTTATAGTGGTTCAGCTCCCGACGATGCTGGTACGGCTTGGAGCACTACTAGTTTTGCTTGCATTGATTGTCACTCGGTACACAACAACAATACGGTGACACTTACTGGTTATACAAGTAGTAAACTACTCAAGAACGATCCAGACCCAGGTGAGGCTCTGTACTGGACCGGCACCGGCGATGAGAGTCAATGGTGTTCCGACTGCCACTCCGCAAACTATGGATTGCACACAGCTGCCAAGACCGTGGGAGGAGCCACAAGATATGGTCACGACTGCGACACCGCTGGCATGTCCACCACAGCCGATGGTTTCGCCGTGGTTAACCCAGGCGATGGAGTAAATAACGGACCGACCTGCAAACAGTGCCACCAGTCAAGTGGCTATCCTCACAGCCAGGGCGGAACGGGTAGAGATATGCTCAAAGATACATTTAATGGTACCGCCTTGGACGATGTCTGCAACGACTGCCACAACACCGCATCGCTACCGTAATTACTCCTACCGCACCGTAGAAACAGACCTTTAGGTCTGTTAGTTTGGCACGCTGCAGTCAGGTTTAGATATAATGCGCAGGGACCTAATGGTCTCTGCTTTATTTTTAATTCTTCACAATAATTCATTTGTAGCGCGGGGGCTCGTCCCCCGCAAAATCAATTTTGGACGAAACCTTTATGAGAGCGGGGTAAAGGACTTGCTCCATGTTCAAATTTTGTAGCGCGATCATCTCCCGCTATTTTTCTTTCATTTAGCGGGCACAAGACCCGCCCCCACATTTAATTCACTATAGCGCAGGCGCTCAAATTTTGTACATCCACTGCATTTTATAAGACTGGACACGACCCGATTTAGAAATAAAGTGATTTTTTTCACAATTTTTGCGATGTAGGCAGGGAAACAGAATTTTCCGTCGAATAATTGTCTATGATATATATTGGAGGAGGTGTAAGGGTGAGAAAATTCATAGCATTGTTCGTCACGATAGCCTTTGTG
>JASEGB010000035.1 GCA_030018275.1 Actinomycetota bacterium
GGCTGCAAGACATCTCTGCGAGCCTGCTCATTTTTGTATTGGGTGAAGCATTTGAGAATTGATACTTTTCCTCACCATTATCCCCTTTTCTGAGGATGAGCCATGATTCGGGTCCAGGCAGTCCGTCTCGAACCTGATGGACACGTAAACACGCCATATCACACCATAGCTCTTTCCTTTCTGTATCTCGCAGGAAAGTATGCTCCCATGCATCATCAGGTAGCTCTTCTACGATCTTCCGCACTTCGAGCGGCTCCGGCTCTCCCTCTACAAGCTGCTTCCGTGTGGGATGGCGACCTCGCTTTCCCTTTCTCTTCGGGATTTCGACTTTTGGATCTTCCAGCCATACTCTCGTGTCGCTGGGAACGTCTGCGATGTAGAGGAAGCCTTCGCTATCGAGGCTGTCAAGGAACCATGGCTGCTGTCCGTAGAAGCAGTCCATCCCCACCCATGCGAAGGGAAAGCCTCGCTCCTTGGCCTTTAACAGCATCTCTAATCCCAGCTCTGCCTTTGTTTTGAATGTAATCTCCGGTGGCACACCACACTTCCTTCTGCGAACCGGGTCGTTTGCCCAGTCATCAGGGAGATATAATCGCTTGTCTATCAACGTCCGACGGTTCCAGAATGCGTATCCCAAGAATACACCCACCTGACAGTTCTTCACCTTTCCAAGGCAGCCACAGTGTTGCCGCTTTACTCCCACAGAGTTCTCGCCGTCCTTAGGGAACCCTGATTCATCGAGGTGAACGGAACCATGGATAGGGTTCCCTATCAACTCACTGACTTGCCTCTGAAGCTCGTTAATAACACCTTCCTCGTCCCATTGCGAATTGGAGATGAAATGCTGAAGTGATTGGTGATCACAATCGGGAACAACCTTTTCGATATTCGTCATGTTTCCACGCTCATTTAACACTATTTGCCCTTGTAGATATCGAAGTGCCTGTTTTATCGAATTTCGCGTTTTATTCCTGAAAAAATCGCTGAAGGAAATACAAAAAACTTTTAACTCCTCTGTAACTGCCCCTAAATCACAAAGAGACAATTTCATGAGCATATTACTTCATTCTTGATAGAGGCTATATTTATTTAAAGGATTTTATAAAAGTAATTTGACAAAGTCAAGTTTAATTTAGCCACAAACAATCTGCGATACCGGACAACCTGAATAGCAATTTTCACGGGATTAAAAGGAGAATAGATATCAATCTTCGAAATCTTGAGATAGTCCAAACTAAGCGTGCTTAGATTGCGTGGAGATCATCAAGATATTCTTAGTTTGGTTTGCTCTTCCTCTTATGGTGAGACTTCCTTGCGGATTCCCTCGCTTTATGCTTCCGCTTAACGATCTTAAGTATCTCCTTCTTTGTTATTCTCCTCTTTGGCAATATCACTTCCAGAATCTCTCTGACATCCTGTATCGTCAGCATTGGGGCTTTGTCTTTCCATTTCACTTGCAAGGTTAAGAGGAAGAGCATCGCCAGTAGGACCATCGTCATATGATGATGCCAGCCGAGCCAGCCTCTCACCTCATAATCCGCCATCCCTACCTCTCCTTTTGCATCTTCCAGCGCTCTTTCCATCCAGTAGCGGCTGCAAGACATCTCTGCGAGCCTGCTCATTTTTGTATTGGGTGAAGCATTTGA
>JASEGB010000036.1 GCA_030018275.1 Actinomycetota bacterium
ATCCAAGTTTACACTCTCATAATTCCGATCTCTTTCTTTACAGAATTCAGAAGAAGAAAACTTACTTATCCCAAAGCCCCCACTATTGGTGAAACTGAACTCATAAACCTCCTTTCCTTGAATTCTTTCTAGAGGGACATCATAAGTGACTTTAAATGCCCGCTCATCTCCTCTTTTTGTTTCTTTTATAGCATATTTGCTTATATGTCGTAGAGTACCCCCTTCTCTAACATAGTTGAAAGTTTTTCTTCTTGTCCTTGCTTTTGGTTCATCAATTATTTCTACTATCATGAGCTTCCCTTTCTTCTATTTATCTTTGGTACCTAGAGTTAAACATACGATTTCGCCTAACGGTTTGCGGATAAAAGAAGTCCTGACTTGTCGGGATTTGTGGAAATCTTTGATTTCCCTTTTATCCGCTGTTAGACGATAGTGCGAACGAATGGGTATTAACGTCATCATCTAAAAACTCCTACAGTAGTACCTTTTATGAACATTTCAATAAATGCTAATGCGATCATAATTGCTAAGAAAACTATCGCTCTTGAGTCTTTAACTCTATACAAAACTTTAGGTCCAACATAGAGTTGTATTATAAATGAATAAAAACCTGCAAATAGTGAAATATAAGGTAAGAAACCACCGAGAATGCAAGGACCAACGCCATACGATGCAGCTTTCCAAGCATTTAAGATTGCCCCTTTACCCCCCATCAGCCTAAAAACCAGATGTAAAAATACCGTCAGGAATAT
>JASEGB010000037.1 GCA_030018275.1 Actinomycetota bacterium
GCGGTCCGGTGCAGTATTCGTCCGCAGCCTACCTATGAGGGATTGAAACGCTTTCCAGGATTGGTAACATCAAGGTTGTTTTGCAGTTCGCAGCCTACCTATGAGGGATTGAAACAATCCAAGCGCCTGAAACTAGGCCCCATCCATGACCGTTCGCAGCCTACCTATGAGGGATTGAAACTTGTGGCACAAGCTGCATGTGCTGGTGAACAAAGTGTTCGCAGCCTACCTATGAGGGATTGAAACCGATGAAGGAGATGATCCCCAATGTCTTCCAAAGAGAGTTCGCAGCCTACCTATGAGGGATTGAAACTGTAGTTGTAATCCTCGTCGCGGTCAACGGAAACAGGTTCGCAGCCTACCTATGAGGGATTGAAACGGTCTTTTTTGATCAGACTCGTCGAAAAATCGTCAGTTCGCAGCCTACCTATGAGGGATTGAAACTAAGCCAACATTGGCAAGCACCTCCTTGGCAATGTGTTCGCAGCCTACCTATGAGGGATTGAAACGACATCTTCCGGCTCCGGTTTGTACCCAGGCCCGACGTTCGCAGCCTACCTATGAGGGATTGAAACACAAACTCACCGCACCTATCGGCACTATTACTGTTGGTTCGCAGCCTACCTATGAGGGATTGAAACCAGCGCCAGGGAAGCAGCCTGGCCGATGACTGAA
>JASEGB010000038.1 GCA_030018275.1 Actinomycetota bacterium
GTGAAAAGCAGCCCGGTGAGGGCGATGAAATAGAACCTGAAACCATCGTGCCCACAAAGAGTCGGAACCATTTTCACTCCTAAACGGGGTGAAAAGGTGACGGCGTGCTTTTTGCAGAACGAGCCAACGAGTTCCGGCACTTTCTTTGTCTAAAGGGGTTCTACCCTGGAGGCAAAGAGAAATCGAGTGTTAACAGCGCGTTTAAGAAGGTGCCGGAGACCCGAAGCCAAGCGAGCTTGCCATGGTCAGGGTGAACTCCGACGAAAGTTGGAAGGAGGCCCGAACCCGTGGACCGTGCAATATCTTGGGATGAACTGTGGCAAGAAGTGAAAAGCTAAACGAGCTTGGTAATAGCTGGTTCTCCCCGAAATAGCTTTAGGGCTAGCGGCACGTTAAAACTTCCAGAGGTAGAGCACTGGAAAGAATATCGTGCCTTTTGGTAGATACTCTTACCAAACTCCGAATGCTGGAAGAAGTTTTTACGTGCTAGTCAGACTTTGGGGGCTAAGCTCCAAGGTCATAAGGGAAACAGCCCAGATCTTCATCTAAGGTCCCTAAACCGAGCTAAGTGTGAAAGGAAGTAGAATTCCAGTGATAGTTAGGAGG